>CAZYWY010000252.1:0-3818 GCA_964651605.1 uncultured Pirellulales bacterium
AAGACTGGTTACGAAAAAAAGCAATAAAAGCAAACTTAGAGAAGAAATTTTCGTTGGAATCTCTACAGCATACATAGCAATCTCTGCCTCCTATGGATATAAACAATAAAAAGGCTATATTTATCTACAATACTCGCCAATTTATACTTATATATTCTCCTATAATTATATTTTGCTAATAAGAATTGTCAAAAACATTATTTGATTTCGTGAAATATATTGCGCGGTTCTATGCAGTTTAAATGGCATATCTATGCTGCTATGGTAAGCTATGATTTTGGGATACAAATAGCGTTTTTGGCAGTGGCAAACCGCCGGTTTGGCATACAAGTCTTAAAAACTATAAACCGTAACGTCTTTCATAACAAGCTTTTAGCGTTTTTCTCGATTTGGGTATGTATTTTGCACCTTTTTATGGATAAATCTGATTTTATCCATAATTGAAAAGAGGTTTTTTATGAGATTTGATAAATTTACATTGAAGGCTCAGGAGGCGCTGGCGACCGCTCAGCAACTCGCGATGGCCAAATCGCATACGTTCACATCACCGCTGCATCTGCTCAGCGCTTTGTGCAGCGATGACGAAGGGATTGCCGTCCAGTTGCTGAAAAAAATCGGAGCTAATGTCTCCAGAATCAAAGATATGCTCGAAAGCGAGCTGGCCCGGATGCCCCAGGGCAAGGCCGACAGCCAGATTCTGCCCGACCCGGCGTTCAGCCAGGTCGTTCTCGATGCCCAGAACCGTGCCGATAAAATGGGCGATGAATACCTTAGCGTCGAGCATCTGTTTCTTTCGCTAACATCGGTACAAAGTGACGCCAGAGAAATTTTACGGCTGAACTCCGTATCAGCAGAGCAGATTGAAAACGCCTTGAAGGATGTTCGCGGGCCGGAAAAAATTACCGACTCCAACCCGGAGGATAAATACAAAGCCCTGGAGCGATATGGAATCGACCTGCTGGAGATGGCTCGCAAGGGCAAGCTCGACCCGGTAATCGGAAGAGACGAGGAAATTCGGCGGTGTATGCAGGTGCTGAACCGCCGAACCAAGAACAATCCCGTGCTAATCGGCGAGCCGGGCGTGGGCAAGACCGCAATTGTCGAAGGCCTCGCTCAGCGTATTGTCGCCGGCGATGTCCCTTCGGGTCTGAAGGACAAAAGGATTATCGCCTTGGATATGGGCGCTTTAATCGCTGGTACGAAATTTCGCGGCGAATTCGAGGACAGATTTAAAGCGGTGCTGAAAGAGGTCATTGCAGCCGGCGGGCAAATCGTGCTGTTTATTGACGAGCTGCATACCGTCGTCGGGGCGGGCAAAGCCGAGGGTGCTGTCGATGCGGGCAATCTGCTCAAGCCCTCTCTGGCAAGAGGAGAGTTGCGATGCATCGGAGCGACGACCATAGACGAATATCGAAAATACATCGAGAAGGACGCCGCACTTGAAAGACGGTTTCAGCCGATAATGGTGAACCCGCCCAGTGTCGAGGAGACAATCGCAATCCTGCGCGGTTTGAAAGACCGCTATGATGTGCATCACGGCGTGAGGATTACCGATTCGGCTCTCGTGGCAGCGGCGACACTGTCCAACCGTTATATAACCGACCGATGGCTGCCCGACAAGGCAATCGATTTGGTCGATGAAGCTGCCTCGAAGCTGCGGATTGAGAACGATTCGCTGCCCGCCGAACTGGACAGCATTCGCAGAAAAATTATCCAGCTTCAAATAGAGGCTGAAGCACTGAAAAAAGAAAACGATGATGCAAGCAAAGAGCATCTGAAAAAAACTCAGAAACAACTGGCCGAACTGCAGCAGAAGGATACGGAGCTTACCACCCGCTGGGAAGGCGAAAGAGGCCAAATCGAGCGAATCAAAGCCCTCAAACAAGAAATCGAAAACGCTAATACGCAGTTTGATGATGCCCAGCGCAGAGGCGACCTCGAAACCGCCGCCCGGCTGAAATACCAGACCATCGCTAATCTGAAAAAAGAGCTGGCTGCGAAAGAGGCCGGCCTGACCAGCTCCGACAGCGGCATAATCCGCAACGAAGTAACCGCAGAACATATCGCTCAGGTCGTCGCCAAATGGACATCGATACCGGTCGCAAAATTGTTAAGCGGCGAGCGGGAAAGGCTTTTGAATATGGAAGAGTCACTTCGCAGGCGCGTCGTCGGTCAGAACGAGGCGGTGGCGGCGCTTTGCAATGCGGTTCGCAGAAGCCGTTCTGGCCTGTCGGACCCGAATCGGCCCATCGGGACATTCCTTTTTCTGGGCCCGACCGGCGTAGGCAAGACCGAACTTGCCAAAGCCCTTACGGAATTTCTGTTCAACGACCTGCACGCAATGGTCAGAATTGATATGAGCGAATTTATGGAGCAGCACTCTGTGGCCAGGCTGATTGGCGCACCGCCGGGTTATGTCGGTTACGAGGAAGGCGGCAGGCTGACCGAGGCCGTCAGACGCAAGCCTTATTCGGTGATTCTGCTGGATGAAATAGAAAAGGCGCACCCGGACGTCTTCAACGTGCTGCTGCAGGTGTTCGATGACGGCAGGCTGACCGACGGCAAGGGCAGAACGGTGGACTTCAAAAACACCGTGATTATTATGACCAGCAACATCGCCAGCCAGAAGATTCAGGAGCTTACTGAGGATTCCGGTGCGGACTGGGAAATCGAGGCTCACGTCAAGGATACGCTCAAGCAGGTCTTTAAGCCGGAATTTCTCAACCGAATCGACGAGGTAATCGTCTTCCACATGCTCGGCAAGGACGACCTGAAAAAAATCGTCGATATTCAGCTTGGCTATCTTGCGAATCGAGTTGCCGAGCGGAATATAAAACTCGAATTCACCGCCGATGCCCGCAAACAGATTATGGACGAGGGCTACGACCCTGCTTTCGGGGCAAGGCCGCTCAAGCGGACGATTCAGCAGCGATTGGAGAACCCGCTGGCTGCGGAGCTTTTAGCAGGCAAATTCGCCGAGGGTGACACGGTATCAATCGACGCCGACGCTCACAAATTTATATTCAGAAAGAAAGAATGAATAAGCAGGTGAGTTGATGGTATGACATATTCAGGTTAAGGTATTTGCATCAGGCCGGGGCCGACGCCCTGAAACTCGAGCTTTTTCCTGGCAAGGTCAAATTTAATCGAGACAACCAGTGCACCGTTACAATAGCAGGGCTGGGTACTGTCACCTTCTACAATAATTATTGACTCGGCAAGGTCATAAGAGAGCTTGCTGCCGATAAAGTGATTGTCATCATCTTTGTAATCAATGCCACCTGAAGCGAACAGCTTTGAAAGTTCCATCCGTCCGTCGAGTGCTTCGGTCAGCTCCATATCCGCCTGGCCGGCAGTGGCAGAAACTACCGGGCCGGTTTTCCCGTTTTCGATTATCATATGTTTTATACTCAAGGTTTTTCCCTCTGCGGCAGAGGCTTCGATTCGTTTTTTCTCAGGCAGGTATTTTAATGTCTCGAAATCATCCACCAATGCCCACCAGTGTTTGCCTGACTCGGTGCTGTTGCTGTCGGCCTTTTGAGCCTGTGATTCATTCAATATTATGTCACCCGGCCCTGTTGCGAGAAATACACCTTCCTGGCCGTCATAATCGAGTCTCTTGCATTTGATTTGGATGCCGCCGAGCAGTTTTTCGGAATTGGAATCTGCGATTTGACTGCCGGGCGTTCCGGCAACGGCTTTTTTCGTCGCCGACAGTATTACCTGTTCTCCCTCTGCGGTAAGATGTTTTAGTTTAGCCGGCGAAGAGGCGGACAGGTCGTTAATATCTTCAGGAATATCTACTGTCATTGTCTGAG
>CAZYWY010000253.1:0-3808 GCA_964651605.1 uncultured Pirellulales bacterium
CGACAATCTATAGTTCGCTCGATGCGCCCGTCAGGTCAGGCCGGCAGAACAAAACCGATGAATCGTGGGACATAACAAGTTTATGCAGTACCGTCGAAAAGATTAACTCTTTGCAGTTGCTTATGCAGAATAAAGGCAGCACTGCGAAAACCTTCGTGGATAAAATTTATGCGGTTGTGCTGTGGTATTAGAAGCTGTTCAAATTCACCGTAGCAAAATAATTATTTGGCATTTTGCGAAAATTGAGTTATATTTTTTATAGAGAGGCTGGCTCGTATCTGGTATTTCGTTGTTCGTAACTCGAGATACGAGATACGAGATACGAATTGCATAATACTCCTTTCTTCTAATGGGGGGCTGGTCAAGACCGGGTCAGCCCCATTTTTTTGCGCTTCAATCCAGCACTCAAGCAGCTTTTTACACCGAATCTGATTTTAACTGCGATGAGCCTATTCATCACGGTATTGTGATTCAGAACTCCTTTTCCTTAATATTTTACAATTATTTTACTTTACCGCTTTAATTTACTTCAGGTATAGTTGATTTTTGTAGTTTATATTAATTTTATTGTCTGCATATTAAGGGGATTGGAAATGAAAAATCAAAAATTTAGTTACTTGTTATTTGCATTATGTGTTTTTTTTACGGCTCATTTAAGCCCATGTCTCGTTTCTGCACAAACGCAGATATCAACAAGCGAAATGACCGCAGGTATCGATCTTGATAAGTTGAGTTATTTAAGACCGCAGGAGAAGGAAAAGATTGCCAAAAATGGTTTTGTAATTTGTGTTCCTGCAAATTCTGCTTATTCACCCGAAGACGAAGCGTCAAGTATTTATACCCGATGTAAAACAAACCATTTCCCGATATTTGTGACCAGCGATGTGGCACTGCATACTTCTCATCTTTTGTTTGACTGGTCATTGCGTTTTCTTGAAGCATCCAGTCTCAGGCAGGATTTGCTTAATCTTACCGACGCGCTACTCACACAGTCTCTTACATACCACGACCAGATCGATAACAAGGCAGCTAAGCAGAAAGAGGCAGCATTGAAAAATGCCGAATTTTTCAACATCGCAAAATATTTGCTGGTTGGCGGTGAGCTTGGTGACATGCAGGGAGATATAAAGCAAATAATAATGAAAGAATGCTCGCTGATTGATAAACATGCAGGTTTTGCTGATTCACCTCTTTTCGGCTATAAGGAAGATTACAGCCAATACGTTCCGCGCGGCCATTATTCGAGAAGTCCGGAATTCGAGAGATATTTCAAGGCAATGATGTGGTATGGACGCATGGGTTTCAGACTGGCTCCTCTCATAGAAACAAACGGAGTATTTACCTTGGACAAAAAAACCAGTGAAATGGAAACTCTTCAGGCAATTTTAATTTGCAAAGCTCTTGGCGAGACAAAAATAAAAGGCGAAGATGCCATAAAAGTATGGGAGAGGATTTACGAAACGACAAGCTTCTTCGCAGGAAGGTCAGATGATTTAACCGTTAAAGAATATAAGGAATTAGCAGAACAGGTTTATGGGAAAAAATTCTCACTGAAAAATCTGGAGGACAATGCAAAGCTTATTGAATTTATAAAACTTGCACAAAAAACGCGTAAGCCCAAAATATTATCCACTTTAGTTACCGATGTTTCATCACAAGCGATGGATTGGCAAAACCAAACCCAGAGTATGAAATTCATGGGACAAACCTTTACGCCTGATTCATATGTTTTCCAGAACTTTGTTTATGATAAAGTCAAAGCATACACAGGGTCCGATCCCAAACCATTTACTGCCGTTCTGAAGAATGGTCTGTGGTTCAGGGGATTTCCGAGGGCTCTTGATTTTATGGCTGTTATAGGTTCTGACACTGCTGAACAGATTTTAGTACAGGAAAAGGATACGCTTTTTGGCGGCTATAAAGAGCAATTGGCTAAATTGAAGAAGGAAATTGGCACAACAGAAAATGCTGACTGGAGCAAAGATTTATACTCAGCCAGAATCTGGAGCTTGAAAGCTATTTTGGAAAAGCCAGATTCGAAAGTGCCAAAATTTATGCAGTCACAAGCCTGGCAGGAAAAGCAGCTTAATGCCGCATTAGGCTCCTGGACAGAATTAAAGCACGACACAATTATTTATACTAAACAACCATATCCGGAATCTCAAATGGCTATGGCAAGCAAAGCAGGAGAATGGATTCGTTCTTTACCTGCCGAAACTATTCATGGTTATGTAGAGCCTGTTCCTGCTCTTTACTCGAGAATAAGTAAATCTATTGAACAGCTTCGTTTGAAATTCACGTCTCTCGGTTTTCCATCGGACACAGCGCTTGTGAACAATTTCAAGCATTTTGAAGGCTTATTGACATCATTTGAAACGATATCCATAAAAGAACTATCCGGCGAAGTGCTGACTGACACAGAATATGAATTAATAGAAAACATTGGAGGTCACTTGTCGAGCATTCTCAAATATTCTCATTATATCGATGTGTCAGATAAATTCCGAAGTGAGGTGGATAACAAAATGCCTCTTGTGGCGGATGTCTTTACAGAGGTCAATTCAAACCAGGTACTCGAGCAGGCAATAGGCAAGCCGGTTGAGATTTTCGTGATTGCAAATGTTGACGGGAGAAATAAAGTGTGCCTCGGAGCGGCTTATTCTTATTACGAATTCAAACAACCCATGAGTGACAGGCTTACCGATGAAAAGTGGCGGGATATGATACAAAAGCACAAAGAACCTTCTATGCCTGAATGGTTTAAGGATATTTCTGTAAAACTAAATGAATCCGGCCGATAAAAAGATTAAGCTGCTTGCTTTAGCAGAAACAATTATTATCTTTTTGTTATCTCAGGTAGCTGTTTATATCGTATTACTATTTTCATTGAAAATAAACCTTTACGAGTTTTCCAATAACAGGTTTCCCCTGTGGCGATATAATTCTTTCCTTACGCTGCCATATTTAATTTCTACTCTTACTGGTTTGGCAATCGTGCCAATAATTTGGGAGAAGTTAATCAGAAAAACCGGTTTCAAAGAAATCGGGATGTTTATTCCAAAACCTTTGTATAAGGAGTTAATTTACGGTATTGCATTATTGGCATTGTTTATAGCTTACAGAAATATCATTTTTACAAAAAACATTGAAATTTTTCTTATGCCGGTTTCAATAATACTATTGATGTTTTTTAGCTGGTTGATTATTTCTTTTTCAGAGGAAATTTTATATCGCGGTGTTATGCAAAGGCGAATGTCTTTTTTGTTTGGGCAGATTCCGGGTTTGATTCTGGCCTCCTTATTATTTGCTTTTGCAGGACACATACGCGAGCCATTTTTCGATAACTTAATTTATCGCCTGCCTTTTGGAATAATTCTCGGTTTTCTATATCTGCGCAAACAAAGCCTTTTTGTCCCGATATTGGTACACTGTGTTTTTAATTTCCTTTGTGCCGCTTAATTTAAAAATTGTAAAAAATATAAGTTGACAATATATAAGTGTGTCTGTATAATAGATAACAGATTATAATGTAGTATTCAGAATACAGTTGTCAGAAGACGGGAGAAAAGAAACCGATGGATGATAGACGATTGAAGATGGACGAAATACGAGGCACGGGGGACGGGAGACGAGACACGAAATTATGCAAAACAAAGCCAATTTTAAAATAGGCGATTTGATATAAGTTCTTTGTTCACAGGATAATACGTGGATGTTGGTAATTTGGGCAAGATAAAAACAAAGCCAAAACAAACATGGTAATCAGCATGCAAAACAGCCACAGATAAGTTGAAAAAATCGGCGAGCA
>CAZYWY010000254.1:0-3792 GCA_964651605.1 uncultured Pirellulales bacterium
TTGTTTGTATGCAGATGCCTTCCATTGAATAAGTCGTTTGAAGATTCTTCAGTACCAGCTGCATTGCAACTGGAACAGCAAGAGGAGTAACGTAAGACACCAGGGAAGCTGCGACAACCAGAACTGTAAGTGTTGTCAGAATAATCCAGAGTTTCCGGTTAATTCTGCCTATCGACAGGCCGAGAACGATTCCGAGCAGTGCCAGTACCAATACGCTAAAAATAACAACCATTGGCTGCATCTATAATTTCCCAAAGCAACAGGAACACACAAAGGAAATTTTATAAAAAAACCAATCAACCATAATTATTTGCTAAAAGGCAACCTTTGTAGAATAGGCCCAATCTTGGGTTTATATTTTGCATCAATTTTTTCAATGTAATCAGATTTAATTAAAGCGTTAAAATCTCTTGTAAAAGATTTCTGTGTTTTACCAGAAGTAACATAAACCGGAGCTGCAACTTTCCATATTTCGTCAAGTGATAGAACTTCTCCTTTCTCGTAATATTTCTTTGAAATTTCTACCAATAAATCCCTTCGTCTTTTATGAGGTGTCTCTCGGAATTTTTCATATACATATTGTAACCAGGAAATATGTATTATCTGGTTAATAAGAATGTTTATGACTTCTTTTAAATTATCCTGAAAACCTTTGACGGCGTATTCAAAAAAAGACGAAACAGAATTTTCAATTTTTATCTGTCGGAGCTTTTTGTAATATAATGCTCTTGTCGAATTATAATGATTGCTCAGTAAATGCGCGGCAACAGAAGAAATCCCGGATTGTAATAAAATCGCAAACTCAATAAGTCGTGCCAACCTGCCGTTTCCATCACCGAAAGGGTGTATCCATATTAAATATAAATGAGCAGTTATAGCTTTGATGATTGCTAAGGATTGTTTATTTATATTTTTTTCTTCAAGCTCACCACCAAGGTTATTTATCCATTCACAGAATTTATTTAAAAGAAATGGCACATCCTGAGCATCCGGGCCTCTGTACACATTTCCTACAACAATAGAATGTTTTCTTAATTCACCAGGAACAGCGCCTTCAGTAACCGAGACTCCTCCGCTGAGAATAATTTTATTAAAATTGCATAATAATTCTTCGTTTATGTCAACACTGTCACCTTTGCCTATCCCTTGGGCGATGGAATTACAGGCTTCAAGTATGTTTTCTATTTCCCTTTTTTGATATTTTTCCGTATCTTTAATTTCTGCCTTGCCTTCAATTATTTCCAACGCTTTTTGTTCGCCTAAAGTATTCCCTTCTATTGCAGTGGTGGCGGCCACACCTTTGGCAAGATAAATCAAATGTAATCTTTTTCCAACTTCTGGCAATAACGGTATTTGTCTAATATGCTCACATTTGCTTACACATTGACCGAGGTCAAACCAAAATGAATGAGGCATTTTTGAAAGGTCTATCTTATAAGAAATCCAAGGATATTTATTTAATATTTTCTGCATAATATTTATATAATTTAATCGCTGTAAGTCTTTGTATTATCGTAACTTTTATATATCATCTTTAATAAATAATATACAAATAACTAAAAATTGTCAAGAATAATATTTAGAAATTTATTGACAATATTTGTGTGTTAAGTACAATAATTAGAACTTTGTAATTTTAACCGGCTGTGGTTTTTTCAGGACAATGCCCACACACCGCCATTTCTTCACGAAATCCTCGTAAGACAACTCCACTTTGCCGGCTAAAGGGTCACCTATTATAACGGTATCATCTTTGACTTCGAGGACGGTGACATAATGGTCAACAAAAAAGGAATGCTTGACCACCGCTATTGCCGGGCAGTTTTGTTTCAATTCCTCTACCGAATTAAAAAAGCGGATTGTGCATTTGACATTCTGGCCGGCATACTGTTTTTCGATGGCATCGGCCAGCAAATCCTCAACAGTACCCATTTGCGGCGAAGTATATGCAAGGATGGCCAATTCGCTCTCCTTTGCTTCTATACCAAGCTGCAGCAGTGCAGTAACAGCAGCGGCAGGCCCGCAGGTATATCGTGTTGTTTGCAGGCATACGCCGTCCGGCGTCAATGTCGTGTCGAGATTTTGCAGTTCCTGCCGGGCTAATATAGGGCTGACAAAAGGAGCCACAAAAAACAGCCAGGATGCAACAACGACAAGGCATACGAGCATGATTTTTTGTCTTCGTAGCACAAGTCGCGGAATCAAGGTACTAAACATCATAGGTATGGCAAAAGCGAATATGGCGAATTCCTTCCTGCCTGCGGTCAGCCAGGAGAACGGCTGGTAAAACCGCAGATAGCTGAAATTTCTTGTCAGCGCTACGAGAATTATCAGCATCAAAGGAATTACATAGAGAAGCAGCCAAATACGGTTTTTGATTTTTCCTGCGATAAGTCCGACTGTGATTCCGAGAACTGCCAACAGCAGCACGCCGAAAGTGTCAAGCCAGGGCTTCATCAATTTGTTTCCACAGCGATATGAAAAGCTATTGTGCCGGTTTTTTCAGCTCTTCGATTTTTGGCAAATCCTTCAGCGAATTCAGGCCAAACACTTCAAGGAAAGTCTTTGTCGTGCCGTAGAGCATCGGTCTGCCCAGCACCTCGGCACGACCAACAATCTTAACCAGCCCCTTATAGCTCAATGACCGGATTACCTCCCCTACCGCAACACCACGAATGGCCTCGATGTCGGCCCTGATTACCGGCTGTTTGTACGCAATTATAGCCAGCGTCTCAAGGGCGGCGGGGCTTAGCCTGGACTCGCTGCGGGCGCGAAGAAGCTGCTTTAGCCAGTGGTTGAAACAGCTCAGAGTCAGCATCTGGTAGCCGCCTGCAATCTGCTCGATACGAAATGCGCTGCTGCCGGTGCGGTATTTTTCGTTGAGTTTTTTTACAAGCTCATTAACCTGTCTGGTCGTGGTTTCAGCAATGTCGGCCAGCCTGGCCGGCGTAAGAGGCTCATCACTTGCAAACAAAACCGCCTCTATAACCGATTCGAGAGTAATCTCTGCGGACGATGATTCGTCCATCATCAATCGTCCTTCGTCCATCGTTTCTTCCGATTCTTGACCTGTGGCTTCTGGATCCGAAATGCCGGTCTCTAAATCCTGAATGCTGTCCGATATTTCATATTCGCCTTTGGGCGTTTCCTGTCTTTCTTCTGTCATACATTCTTCCATACAAACGGGTCTTTGTCCTGCCTGCTGATTCTGATTATCGTTCCTTTTAGCTCGCTTTGCAATTGTTTTGCCAGCTTTTTTAATATGAATCTTTCAGAAACAGTATGACTTAGACAAATACAGGTCAGCCCCGCCTGCTGTGCGGCCAGAGCCTCGTGATGTTTCAACTCACCGGTCAGATATAAATCAGCCTGTGCGGCGATTACCATATTAAGAATTTTCCCACACGTGCCGGCGCAAACGGCTGCTTTTTTAACCAGCTTCTTGTCATCCCCGACTAAGCCGATTGCCTTTGTGCCGGTGGTTTTTTTGATTCTCTTTATAATCTCGTTCATCGACAGCGGCTTTTCGAGTTCGCCAATTCTGCCCAGGCCGAGCCTGCTTGGGTTGTGCAGCTTGACGATATCGAAAGCCGGCATCTCATAAGGGTGGGCTTTTTTCATAGCGGCTACGACCGCTTCGAGTCTCGCCGCAGGGACAATCGTCTCGAATCTCATCTCATTGACTTTTTCCAGCCTGCCTTTTTGGCCAATCGCAGGTTTTGCACCAGCCATCGGCAGGAATGTCCCTGTGCCTTCTGCTGAAAAACCGCACCTGCTGTAATTGCCAATCGC
>CAZYWY010000255.1:0-3786 GCA_964651605.1 uncultured Pirellulales bacterium
CTCTTTGAGTGTCCTTAATCGCAGCAGGCTGTACTACCAGGCGAAGTCTGATGACCGGAAAAATCTTAAAATCATGGATTTGATTGACAGAGAATTTACCGAGCATCCGTTTATGAGGCATAAAATGGTCTTGACGAAGAGGAGGGATTAAGATTTTTGTGGCATAAAAGTCCTTCTTTTCCACATCTGACAATTTTTCAGCTTGCTGAACGCTGACCGGTACCGCTTATGCCGCCGATATTAAAAGAATAAAGCTCTAACAAAGTGAATGGTGGCATGGGTATTCTGCCCGTGCATCATGGCCAGGGAGGTTTGCTATAAAATTGTCGAGAAATCTGAGATGGTTAATTTTACGTTTCATTGTGGTTGCCTATATGTTGTTTGTTATTGTTGAGGTTAATCATAGTATGTTGGTTATAAAACATCCTTAGAAATTATTTTTTTCAGATGTCACTATCCAAACTTCGTCTTTCTTTAATTGCAAAACTCTTTATACTCGCCTAAATGAGTATTTTGTGTCTATCAGTTTTTTTTCTGAAATTTTTCATTGCGTATCGCACCTTTATTTGTTATCATCCTGCCCGACGTATTAGGAGACAAATCTCTTTGTCCTCTATTATATGTTCTGATGCTAACAAATTAGGAGAATAATGGTTATGTCGATTTCCGCTAAAAAAATAGCAGAGCTGGAAAAGATGGCGAAAAAGCTGCGTTACGACATAGTAATGATGATAGGAGCAGGAAAGCCCGGCCATTTGGGTGGATCCTGCTCGATAGCAGATATTATTGCAGTGTTGTATTTTCATAAGTTGCGTCACAAACCTGATAATCCTAAATGGCCTGGACGCGACAGGTTGTTACTGAGCAAAGGTCATGCTGCACTGGCACAATATGCAGCCCTGGCGGAATGTGGGTACTTTCCTATGAAAGAGTTAAGCACCCTTAAAGAGCTGGGTACTATACTACAGGGTCATCCGGAGATGCTCAGAATGCCCGGCATTGAAGCTAATACAGGCTCACTCGGTCAGGGTTTGAGTGTTGCCAGCGGGATAGCATTGGCTGGAAAACTGGATAAAAAGGATTATAAAGTATATTGTATCCTCGGAGACGGAGAGATTGCCGAAGGACAGATTTGGGAGGCCTCAATGACGGCAGCCTATTATAAGCTGGACAATCTTGTTGCGATTCTGGATAAAAACGGCATCCAGGCAACCGGCCCTGTTGAAGAACGCTATAATACAAATCCACATTCGGCAAAGTGGAGTGCCTTTGGCTGGCGTGTGTTTGAAATCGACGGACACAACATCGGGCAGATAACCGAAGTTTTGGATGAAGCAGATAAGGTCAAAAGCCAACCGATAATGATTGTTGCTAATACTGTAAAAGGCAAAGGAGTTCCTTTTGCTGAAGGCAAGGCTCAATTTCACCACGGAGTAATGACTGGGCAGGAATTCGAAACAGCTCGGCAGTTGTTTGAGGATTAGGAAAAGGATGGATAAATTATGAAAGCGATAATGAAATTTCATTTCATAGTTGTGTTTTTCATAAGTGTAATTCTTTTTGTTTTAAGCACGGTTTTTGCCCAGCCAAATGTTTCCGGTATTGGACAGCCGGCTCAACAAAATCAGATGCCGCTAACAGCGGTAGCAGGTGTCGATAGGATTGTAATGCTGCAGGGCAAGACTTATTTGAATGGGTATGCAGGGTATGGTTTTCCACGTGGCAGCAGGGGTGGCGGCATGCGACGGGGCACGAGGGGGGCAGATATATCTGCAACCGTCGCTGCTAACCCGGCGCCGAAAGTAACCTGGACTAAGGAATCAGGACCAGGGACCGTAACTTTTGAGAACGTCAATGCAACAGTAACAACAGCGACTTTTTCTGCACCCGGGACCTATGTGCTGAAATTGACGGCTGATAGCAATCAAACAAGCGCCTCATCCACACTAAATGTTACTGTGGAACAGCCCCCTCCAACGGCACATCTGGAGACGGTTTATACAAAAGCCTATAAAATCGACAGTCCTCTTTGGGACAGCAGAGTTAAGGCACTTATTGTGAACTGGATTCCCCACTGCATTGATGAGATTTCGAATCCCCAATTAAGAGAAGGAGGAATCAGCAATTTTATAGAAGCTGCCAAGAAACTGTCCGGGCAAACTGCCGGCCGTCACATTGGCTTTCCTTTCTCTAATGCCTGGGTCTATAATACTATCGAGTCAATGTGCGTCGCCCTGATGCTCGATACACAGGCTGATGCGGAAATCATCAAGGCGCAGGAGAGGATGAAAGCGACTCTGGAGGACTGGATTCCCAAGATATTAGCTGCGCAAGAGCCTGACGGTTACATCCAGACGCGTTTTACACTCGATACCCGCGGGGCACAGCACTGGGATCCTCGTACCCGAGGCGAGCACGAAGGATATGTCGCCGGCTATTTTCTCGAAGCGGCAATTGCACATTACATTATGACAAACAAAACCGATTCGAGACTTTACAATGCCGCCAAGAAACTGGCAGATTGCTGGTATGACAATATCGGTCCTGCTCCCAAGAAACAGTGGTATGACGGCCATCAGGAGATGGAGCAGGCTCTTGTTCGATTCGGAAATTTCGTGAACGATATGGAGGGCAAAGGTAAAGGTGATAAATATATTGAGCTGGCCAAGTTCCTGCTTGATTGTCGCAAAGGCGGCTCTGAGTATGACCAGAGCCATCTGCCGGTAGTCCAGCAGTATGAGGCGGTCGGTCATGCCGTCCGCGCTGCTTATTCCTATTCTGGAATGGCCGATATCGCTATTGAAACAGGTGACATCGACTACCAGAGCGCCGTCAAATCTATTTGGGATAATATTGTCAACAGGAAGTACTACGTTACCGGCGGGGTAGGCAGCGGAGAAACTTCGGAAGGATTCGGACCGAACTACTCGCTGCGGAATAACGGCTACTGCGAATCCTGCTCAAGCTGCGGGGAAATCTTTTTCCAATACAAGATGAACCTGCTGTACCAGGACGCCAGATATGCGGACCTGTATGAGGAAACGCTCTATAATGCACTGCTCGGCTCGATTGATTTGGAAGGCAAAAACTTTTATTATGAGAATCCTTTGACCGGAGGCAGGGCTCGCAGCGCCTGGCATAATTGCCCGTGCTGTGTGGGCAACATATCGAGAGTCCTGCTGATGCTACCGACCTGGACTTATGTCAAAAGCCCAGACAGCATTTATGTGAATTTATTCATCGGAAGCACGATGAAAGTCGAAAACGTAGCAGGGACTGATGTCGAGATGATTCAAACAACGAATTACCCCTGGGATGGCAAGGTTTCAATCACTGTCAATCCGGCATCACAGAAAAAATTCAGCATAAAAATTAGAGTACCGAACAGAAATGTCAGCAGCCTGTATTCGTCCACGCCTAATTCCGATGGTATCAGCTCAATTTCGGTTAATGGGTCGGCTATTACACCTGCGATTGAAAAGGGTTATGCGATAATTACCCGTGATTGGAAAGCCGGTGACAAGATTGATTTTGTTCTGCCGATGAAGGTTCAGCGAGTTACGGCTGATGAAAAAATAGCTGCCGATGCAGGCAGGGTAGCCTTGCGGTATGGGCCGCTTATCTATAATATCGAGAGTGTTGACCAGAATGTTGACCTTATGTTAAAACCGACAGCCGCCCTGACGACGCAGTGGATGCCGGAGCTTCTTGGCGGCGTAGTGACAATCAAAGGCACTTTCGATGATGGCTCGGCAATGACAGCGATACCCAACTACGCCAGGAACA
>CAZYWY010000256.1:0-3785 GCA_964651605.1 uncultured Pirellulales bacterium
CGATACGAGGGGAACGATTCTATCTAAAATGCCGAACCGGCTGGCAGATGCTGCCAAAGATTTTGAGAAACTCGCCGAATTGTCCACCGACCAGCGCCAGAAGGCGAAGGTACTGCTGAAACTTGGCAGAATCTACGTAAAACTCGGTGATAAGACCTCTGCGAAAAAGCAGCTGGACGCTGCTTTGGAAATCGACAGCAAAATCAATATATTTACCGCCGCCGAGAAGACTGAGATTGCAGAGATGAACAAGTAAGTCCTGTTCGATATGCTGACGAGTTGATAGAGACGGGAAAAGCTGCTTAGCCGCCATTTTCATCGAGCAGTTTTCGCAGGTATTCATTTTCCCTGCGTGTCGCTTCGAGGTCGAAAATCTGATACTTTATGCAAACTCGCAGATAGTCCAGCGATTCCTGTAGACGGGTGATGCTGTTTTCCAGTTTTTTGCGATTCTCCTGAGCCTGCTGTGCCAGTTCAGCGAGTTTTTGATGCTGGGGTTCGGTAGATTCGCCAAATTCTTTAACCAGCTCGTTCAGCTTGTCCTCGATGTGTGCCTCGTCCATTTGGTTGTCTCCTCCTCTGTCACTATGTCGTTTTTCAGCCTGACTTTGTAGAGCTGCTTAACTGATGTTTTACGCAAAAGATATGCCCAAATACCCCAAAAATATTTTTTTATATAAAATCCGCAGCGTATGCCCGAAAATAAGCAAACAAAACCTCTCGAATCTTCAGGCGGTAGTCTTTGTTATAAATTTCCCGAAGTCAGCTATTATATGGACTGAAAGCCTCTGTTGAAATTCAGCAACATCACCCCGACATTTTCGTCTTTAATTCCGGCTGTAAAATCTTTATTATCAAATAGTTATACCTGCGATGAGATAAATCAACACTATGCGTAGAAGAGTAAATGAGTTGATGGGGAGAACTCACCAACTCTCCAACTCTTTTACTCATCTACTTTTCTCCTCAACATCTGGTATCCATAATGAGCGAGCAGATAGTCGAGGATAACTATCGCCGTATAATTTTCAGCGACCGGCCAAATCCTGGATACGATTGTCGGGTCACGCCTGGTTATGGCGGCTAACTGCGTGTTCGCGAGTGTATATTTGTCTATGGTTTTCTGCGGCTTGTTTATCGTCGGCGTCGGTTTGACGGCAAGCCTGACAACAATGGGCTGGCCTGTGGCAAGCCCGCCGGTAATGCCGCCTGCGTTGTTCGAGGCGAAGAAGACTTTGCCGTTCTCAGCCCGCATCTGGTCGTTATTTTCAAAGCCGGTCATATTTTTTACCGCAAAACCAGCCCCAACCTCGACGCCCTTGACTGCACCGATTCCGAGCATCCTGCCAAGCTCCGCATCGAGCTTGCAGAAGACCGGCTCACCCAGGCCGGTTGGCACACCTGTTACAACCACCTCGACCAGACCGCCTGCTGAATCGCCACCGGCAGATATTTTATTACATGCCTCCGTCATCGCCCCAGCGGTATCAACATCGGGACAGTTGATAATATGATGGACACCGTATCTGTCTTTGACCTGCTCGGCTGAGAGATTTACCGCCTGCTCGCGTATGGGGTCGATTTCTTTTTCGATTTGGGCGAAAACCACCGCTTTTTCGAGAAACTTCATATCCATTGTAACTCGGCCTTTGACATATATCTGCTGATAAAACGGGTCAAGGTCGCATCGCATTTTTTTGTAGTTGTTGCAGCTTTGAAATGCCTTCTCGGCGGGAACTTCGGGGCATCGCACACCGGCGATTTCCTTTACGAATGCAAAAACCTCTATGCCGCATTTTTTTAACACCTTCTTGGCTACATAGCCGGCTGCAACTATGGTCGAGGTGTATCGCCCGCTGAAGATGCCTGCTCCAATAGCATCGTCATCGGGGCCGTACTTTATAAACGAGGCATAAGATGCGTGGCCCGGCCGGGGCGTTCGATTGGTGTCCTGATATTGCTTGATATGAATGAAATGCCGGTCCAGATTGGGAATCAGTATTGTCAGAGGCGTGCCGTTCGTATGGTTTTTATTGCCGGCGCCCTCAATGGTATCAGCGGCGTTCAGGCCGGTGTATATTATGGGTAAATCCGGCTCTTTCCGCGGGCTGGACAACTCGTCGGCGCCGGGTTTGCGCAGCAGCAAATCGCCGTATATTTCCTGCTCGGTCAGCTCCATTCCCGGTGGCACACCCTGAACAACAGAGGTCAATCCCTCCTGATATGAACCACCTGCAACGGTTACCTGAAACATCCGCCCTATATGACAACCTATCATTGATTTCTCCTGGTTATATGTTCACCTTGACCATAATCTAATCAATATTACAGGCACAGTATAAATTGCTCTGCTGTTTTATTCAACGCAAAATTATTGCATCAGGTCTGTATATAACGATTATAGAATTCGTCGTAAATGCTCAGAATTTTAGCTGAGTATTTTACGCTTGACTATCAACTCTATTTTTTCAATGATGTCTCCAGAATGGGTATAATATATGCAAACCATCTGAAATTTCGTTTAAAGGTAAGAAACATACCTGATTCTCTGCCTAAATTTTTTTTCAGGCAAGCGAAAGAACATTACTACGACAGTCTAATTTCGCGGCAGTTTCCTGCCTGTAAAGGTGTGAACTGTTTCCAGCAATGAAATTGCTGGACGGGCAAAGCCCCAAAAAGTAAGCGTCACGCTTGTAAAGGCGTGGGAATCTACCTTTCTATTCCCCCGATATAGTCTATATCATAGGATGCGTTGGCGTATATCCGAGTACGCCCCAGACAGCAATCTGGAACTTATACAAATCCTTAAAGTCATCATCGCTGACCGGTCTGAAACTTTGTACAGGTGCAGCAAGTCTGCCATTTTGTATAGTACCTTTACCCTTCCATTTCCAGTATTCAGCATGGCCATCTGCAAAAGTATATGTGTTGCCATTACTGTGCCTTACCTGGGCCGGGTCCCACCAGTATTCATTCATAAAAAAAGTGGCAATGCTGTCCGCAGTAGCCATACCCTCATCACCAAAAACTAATCTCATAGACGCGGGCGGCTTTTTTATTTGCGCCTTTCTTTTAATATATACAACAGTGTCGCCCACTACTTTTGAAGCACCGTTTATGAGAACATTTCTGCCGTCCTGGGTCCTACCATTCATTGAATCGACTATGGCATAATTACGCCACTCATTGCGAATACCGGTTGGGCAATGGTAAAGTTTTAAGCTTTTAATATACGGGTACAAAGCTCCTGCCTGAATAGCACTTATTTGAAGTGGCATAGCTAAATGCGTTCGCCCTAATTCTTGCCATGGGGTCGTATCATCACCGCACCAGTACTGCTCATTGCCGTTTCTAGCGCCGCACTTCCCATCTGTACCGAAGCCGTCTTGCTCCCCGTTGACAATCTTGTCATCATTAGCATTGGCATATAGTTCCCATGCCATTTGTAATCCTTTGAGATTGCCCAGGCATGCAATCCTTTGACCGGCTTCCTTGGCCATCTTGAGAGAAGGCATTAAAATTGCCAAAAGAATAGCGATAACCGAAATAACTACTAATAGCTCAATTAACGTAAAAGCCCTTTTTGTGTTCATAAACAATCCCCTTTCAATGTATTTCCCTCCCCATTATCGACTTGGTTAAACTACACCTATATCCCTTTCAATGTATTTGCTGCTATATTTTTTACTTCATTAACCTACAACTATCTTGTAAGCAGCATCACATACACCACTATCTATACTATCCTTCATTATATAACACAATATAACTTAAATAAATCTTTA
>CAZYWY010000257.1:0-3766 GCA_964651605.1 uncultured Pirellulales bacterium
TTAGAATCCGCTCGAGAATCGATTGTTGAAAAAGAAATTGAATCCGTAATTCGGGATAGTCACATTAAACAATTCAAATGGATGGAACAGAGATTTGCCATTCCATTAACGAAAGAATTGGAAATATGGCCTTCATTTGTGGAGGTTACCGAACGAAGGAATTTATTTATGCATTGTGACGGAGTTATTTCCAACCAATATCTAACAATTTGTGAAAAAGAAGGATTCGTTTTTGATAAAAAAGTGGAAGCCGGCGATGAACTCGATATTTCTGAAAAATATTTTCAATCTGCTTTTGAGTGCATATATGAAATAGGTGTTAAACTTGGTCAAGTTTTATGGAGAAAGCTTATTCCTAGAGATATCGAAAAAGCAACTATTTGCATGCAGGAAATAACATTCGGGCTTCTTGAGCAGGAGCGATATAATTTGGCTAAAAATTTACTATTATTTACAACAGAAATTCTAAAAAAACACTCAAGTGATGCAAGAAGAAGAATTGATAGAATAAATTTAGCAATTGCGTATAAATTCAGTGGAAATTCTTCAAAGTGTAAAGAAGTCATCGCTTCGGATGATTGGTCTGCTTGCGAAGAACAATTCAAATTGGCAGTAGCCGTTTTAGAAGATCGTTTTAAAGATGCGTCTAAAATAATGTTGCAAATTGGGAAAGATGGTCAAGTATCAAGAACGGAATATTCTACATGGCCTTTATTTCGTGATTTTCGGAAGTCTAAAGAATTTTTAAAAGTATACAAAGAATTATTTGGTGAAGAAATGACGATTCAAGAGAACAAGCCCTTGGAGATAAAAGCTAATAATTGAACCCCTTTTTGTCATATTACCAAGCCGAATTTAGATGAAAGTTGTGCAATGCGTGACATACACAAATTTTTCATAAAGGAATTGCTGGATTCCTGCCTGCGCAGGAATGACAATTATTGATATGTTTTACGAATCTTTGCCGCAGCATTTTTTGTATTTTTTGCCGCTGCCGCAGGGACACGGGTCGTTGCGGCCGACCTTGGGAGTCTCCAGCTTGATTTGCTTGACTTTTACTTCACCCTGCGGGGCCTGTGCGGCGGCCCGCTGGCTCTCGGCCATCGCAAACTGCCCAACCTCATCGTGACTTGTCTGGCTGACATTCCAGACGCTCCTGGCGCGTGCGCCGGCATCGAGACGAACCTTGAATATAATATCCGTTACCCGGTTCTCGACCGATTGGAGCATCTCATCGAACATCCGGTAGCCTTCGCGTTTGAATTCGGTCTTGGGGTCTTTCTCGGCCAGCGAACGCATCCAGATACTGCTTTTGAGGTGGTCCATCGAATAAAGATGGTCCTTCCAGGCGCTGTCATAGACCTCGACCAGGATGTATCTTTCAAGTTCGCTAAGCTCTGTGCGGAGAAATTCCCGGCCTGTTCGGCAGAGTTTTTCAGTAACTTCCGTTTTGTCACCAGCCAGCTCATCCGCCGTTATGGAACTGTCGAATCTTTGCTTTGCCCAGTCCGCCAATTCGGAAATACTCAGGCCGGCAATCTTTTCGGAAATCTCCTGCTGGAGTTTTCCGTTGTTATAACTTGCGCTTAATTCGAGCAATTCTTTGCGAAGCTGATGCGGTTTTGCCTCCTGCAGTTTTTCCACGGTCAGGCCTGCGTTGTATCTTTTATTTGCCCAGTCCGCCAGAAACTCATAAGCGTATATATTCGGCTCCTGTCGGCCATAGACCATATTGAGTGCAAATTCGACCGGGTATTCGATTTCACGCTGTTTATATTTTTCCTGCGCCCTGCCGGCCAGAAGCTCCTGCACCTGCGATGCTTTAAGGTCAGCCAGCTCCGCCGGGTTCAATTTTATATCAAATTTCGCCAGCGCCCAATCGACCAGTGTGCGAACTGAATAATCCTTACTCAAAAATACATCAAGCTGGGAGCAATCTTTTTTATAAATCTGCTCGGCGGCGGCTTCGATAAGCTGCTGTTCAATCTCCTGCGGCAACTGCTGTTTAATCTTTGCAGGGCTTAAATTCACCCGAAAAGCCGTCATAGCCCACTTGCACAGGCCGGCAATATCCCAGCTCGACTGGTCGTCGTTGTCCTCAAGATATTCGCCCATAGAAAGCGATATATTATTGGCTGCGTTGTCTTTTGCCTTTTGCTTGAGCAGCGATTCAATATCTTCTGCCAAGGCGCCGCTAATATCAGACAGCTTCAGCTCAACACCAAAGCCGGCTCTGGCCCATTCCAAAGCACACTCGTAAGGATAAGCCTCGCTGAGCATCGTCTGGCAACTCTGCCGGATGGCTGAATCAATCATCTCCTGGATTATGTCCTTTAATCCCCTGCCGGCCAGGATGCTCCGCCTGCGGGAATAAAATATTTTCCGCTGGTAGTCCATCACCTCGTCGTATTCGAGCAGGCTTTTGCGAACCTCGAAGTTGCGCTCTTCGACTTTTTTCTGAGCCTTTGCGATGCCTTTGCTAATTCTCCCGTGATAAATGGGCTGGCCTTCCTCCCAGCCTATCCAGGACAGCGCCTTGACCGTCCATTCGGGTGCAAAAATCCGCATAAGGTCATCTTCAAAGCAAAGGAAGAACTGGCTCGAGCCTTTGTCACCCTGTCGCCCGGAACGCCCGCGAAGCTGATTGTCAATTCTTCTGGCCTCGTGCCGTTCCGTGCCGAGTATGTGCAGACCGCCGATTTGTGCCACCCCCTGTCCGAGCTTTATATCAGTGCCGCGACCGGCCATATTCGTTGCTATGGTGACATTGCCGTGCATATCGCCTGAGCGGTCCTGATACTGCTGGCCCGCCTTGGCGACAATCACAGCCTCTCTTGCGTGCTGCTTGGCGTTGAGAACCTCGTGTTCCAGGCCGTATCTTTTCGTCAGAGCAGACGATAGCGCCTCGCTTTTTTCGATGCTGATTGTGCCAATCAGCAACGGCCTGCCGGCTGAGCTTATTTCGTGAATCTCCTCGACAATAGCGTCGAATTTCTCTTTCAGCGTTTTATAAATAGCATCTTCGCGGTCATCACGAATGCAAGGCTGATTGGTGGGTATTACGATAACTTCGAGCTTATAGATTCTAAGAAACTCCTCAGACTCGGTTGCAGCCGTGCCGGTCATACCTGCAATCTGGTCGTACAGTTTGAAAAAGTTCTGCAGCGTAATGGTCGCCAGGGTCTGCGTCTCTTCTTTTACCGTTACATTCTCTTTGGCCTCGACTGCCTGATGCAGCCCGTCAGACCACTGCCTGCCGTGCATCAATCGGCCAGTGAATTCATCGACAATGATGACCTTGCCTTCCATTACGACATAATCTTTTTCTCTTTCAAATGTCACGTGGGCTCGCAGGCTCTGCTCCAGCAGATGAGGCCATTCCATATTCGAGCCTGTAAAAAACGACCCGACACCGGCGATTTCCTGAGCGGCACTGACGCCCTTTTCCATCAGATGTACCGACTTATGCTCAAAGTCTGCTTTATAATAAAGGGTCTTTTCTTCGATTTGCTCCTCAGTTCCTCTAAGTTCAGCCGCCAGGTTCATCTCCGCCCGCTCCAGCTCCGCTTCAGCTTTTTCGATGGCCTTCTCCGCCTTTTCGATTCGCCCGGCATCTTTTTCTTTGCGGGCATCAGTTAATTCGCCCTGGGCGTTGGCTATTGTCCGCTTGGCTGAATCAATTTGTTTCTGCGCCCGGTCGTAGCTGCTCTGTAGGCTGATGAGCTTTCTTGCCACCTGGTCCGCTTTTTTATATCTGCTGACATCA
>CAZYWY010000258.1:0-3762 GCA_964651605.1 uncultured Pirellulales bacterium
CGATTCTATTATCTATGTCACGGACTCGAGGCAGAAGCTGCATTTCGAGATGCTTTTCGCAGTAGCTGAGTTGGCCGGTTGGGCAAAGAAAGATATGCTGCATCACGTTATGTTTGGCAGCGTGCTGGGAGAAAACGGCCAGCCCCTCAAGACCCGTTCGGGCGAAAATGTAAAATTAAAAGAGCTTCTTGATGAAGCCGTTGAGCGGGCAACGCAGGTAGTAGTAGAGAAAAATAATCCTGAATTATCGCAGCAGGAAAAAGTGCAAATCGCAAAAGCGGTCGGCATCGGTGCGGTAAAGTACGCAGACTACTCCAACAACCGCACGAGTGATTATGTCTTCAGCTTCGATAAGATGCTGGCGATGGAGGGCAACACCGCACCGTATATGCAATATGCCTACGCACGCATAAAATCCATCGAGCGGAAGGGGTGTTTGGATATTGAAGCGGAGCTTGCGAAGAACGAAAATATAAATCTTACCGAGCCGGCGGAAATAGATTTGGCAAAGTATCTTCTTCGTTACGGCGAGGCAATCCAGTCCGCAGCCGACGATTACAGGCCGAATTACCTGACGGCCTATTTGTACGAACTGGCGCAGAAATTCAGCGTATTCTATACCAACTGTCCCGTGCTGAAGGCCGAGCCTCAACAAAGACAGACAAGGCTGTTGCTTTGCGATTTAACTTCGCGTACAATCGAGCATGGTTTAACAGGACTATTGGGAATTGA
This sequence comes from uncultured Pirellulales bacterium, assembly GCA_964651605.1. GTDB lineage: Bacteria > Planctomycetota > Phycisphaerae > Sedimentisphaerales > Anaerobacaceae > JAFGPS01. The sequence goes on from CAZYWY010000258.1 coordinate 733, forward strand.
TGTTATTAAGCAAATGTAGGGTATTTTATGGCTTATTCGCTTGAACAAAAAATCTCCAGAAGAAATTTGATTGAGTTCTGCGAAAGGAATCATATCCGAAAATTATCTGTTTTTGGTTCTGCTGTTCGGGGGCAGTTGAAACCGGATAGCGATATTGACCTTTTGGTAGAGTTTGAGCAGGAACATACGCCGGGTCTTTTTTCAATTATAAAAATGGAAATTGAACTTTCTGAAGCTCTTGGCAGAAAGGTGGATTTACGGACTCCTGAGGATTTGAGCCAATATTTTCGCGATGAGGTAATAAAAAATGCCCAGCTCCAATATCAAGCGTGAAGACAAAGTAAGATTACAACATATGCTTGATGCCGCCCTGGAAATCCAGCGATATGTGCAAAATTCAACGCGTGAGGGTTTGAATCTTGACCGCAAGTTGGTTCATTCGCTTGTTCGTCTTCTCGAAATTATCGGTGAGGCAGCTGCCCAGGTGTCACCGGCACAACGTGACAACATCCCGGAGATTCCATGGCCTGTTATAATCGGTATGAGAAACAGACTTATTCACGCCTACTTCGATATTAACTTAAATGTTGTCTGGAGTACTTCTGCCGAAGATATACCATTACTTGTAACGGTCCTAAAGAAAATTCTCTGCTAATAAGGGTAGGAAGAATGGACCGGAGAATTATGGATAAGACGCAGCTCGAAAAATATTCTTCTGCTATAACGCTCTCGGATATGGAGGTCTTCATATTTCCAGAACTGGCGTACTCTCTTGTGCTGGCCAATATTATGAGTCCGGTGATTTGGCAGTGGCGGGAGTTGGACTGCTTCAAAAAACTGCAGGGCAAAAGCAGCTATAAAAAACTGATGCGGCTCAAGCAGTTTATAATGGATGAATTCGAATTCAACCTCGACCTTCAGACCTGGGGATTGACGAACAAACAGGCGGAGCTCAAACGGTTCGAGCGTTTTCTTGACCCCGGCGAGATTGCGCAGAGCAACGCACTTTTCGGCTATGAGGGTGACAAATATTATTTTGATGTCGATATTCGCCGGCATTTCGGGCTCGATGCCTACGACAGCGACGTAATTCCCTACTGGAAAACCGAGACCGTCGAGGCTATGAACGCATTTCGGCGTAAAACCGGCTACGTAAAATCCGCAGGCGAATGTGTCTCGCTATCCACATTGTATGCCGCAGCAGTATTTATCGTATGTGATATTCCGCTGGATGATATTTATATGCTTATGACGCCGCTGCATTCGCAGAATTTCATCGACATACAGGACGGCGTCCTGACGAACAACAGAAGGCTTGTTACCAGGACGATGTGGTTTAACGGCACAGCTATTTCCAGCAAGGCACAGAGGGCGCTGCGCAATGAAAGAGTAACGATTGTTGCTCACCCCAGCGGTTATATACATTGTCTGTATAAGGACGCAACGCTCGACAAAAATCGCTATCTGCATTTTGGCAGCAGGCTCGGGGCGTTTCTATCGTCCGAGCTTAACCTGACAATGGTGGCGAATTTTTTGCGATGCAATGAAAAATATCAGCGGTATTTCCAGTTCTGCTGCGACTGCCACGGCAATGCCCGGTTTCTGCGGGCTGAGACGCTTTTTCGATATGAGAACAGCAGTCACTATCTGGTCGGCGAAGAGAAGTGTGACAAATTGCTTGATGAAGTTGCTGAGGAGGATTTTGCCTCGTATGCTTTTCCAGACCGCATTCGATGCGAGCAGTTCAGCGGATTTCTTGCAAAGACCAGATGCGACCTGCGGGATTCTCAGGGCAGGGCGATGATGAAGGAATTTATCGCACCGTTTGTGCCGGATGCAGATAAATTTGTCGAAGCTCTGGCGGCATTTGTGCATACCGAGGCGAAGCTGCCCGATGCCGACAAAAATTATGTCTATGTCGAGCCGATTGAAATATCGGTCGGCCAGAGCAGGCAGGAAATCATAGATTATCTGCAGCAGAAACGCCGGACAAATCCGACCGCTGATTTGGCGTTTTATGCGTATCGGGATATGCAAAGCTGCGACTGGCTGCCGTTCATAAAGGCGGCGGTGGAACGAAATCCTGTTTCGCTTGAAGTAACGCGGGAAATGACAATCGAACAGGCGTACCAGTGGCTTGTGCAGTTGCCGAATGATTCGATTTATGACGAGGCTCGTCTGGCCCAGCCGGATGAACTTGCCAATTACGGCACCGGCGACGGGCTTGAAAAGGCCTTTCTGCTGGCCAATGTAATCCGCCACAAGAATCCAGACCGTGACATTGAGATAATTGTGGATAAGAATAAGGTGTTATTAAAAGAGACAGGCGAATATCAATTCTCGTCTGTTAAGGGTCTTGCAAAACACATTAAAATCGCCACAGCAGGTTCTATTGAGATAGTTGAATGAACCTTTTATTCTATATGACTTTTTTCCTGCGTAACCAGCCGACAAAGCCAGCGCCAATACTTCCAAGAAGAACAGCGCCGGGGACGGGAATAATTTGTACATTGTCTATAGTCACGGCGGTATAAATATCATCAGGTTTGTTCTGTAGTTCAAAGACAAGCGAATAAGGTCCGGTTCCCCAGCCTGTCAAATCGACGGTGACTGTCTCTGAGTATGTCGTGCCAGGGATGCTTGAACTTGGTAAAATATATAGATATGAGCCAAAGTTAGCGGTGAATATATCTGTTTCTCCGCCTACCTCTGCCTTGGACATAGTAATATCGAAGGAAAGTATCCGGTCTGCAGAAGAAAGAAAAATATCCGGCTGACATATCGAGCTGATAGAGGTTTCCGATTCATCGTTGGGTATGAGAACCGCACAGCCATTACCATAAATATCGGTACTGTCGCTCGTAACTATGATGTTCTCATCAGGCTCAAACAACCAACCGGCTCCCGGCGGGTCTTCGGTAAAATATCCATTGGTAACATTTGCCCGGAGCGGCTCAGATAAAAATAAAAGTGTTATTAGAACAGAAAGGACTGCCTTGCCGGAATTATACATTTTCACCACCCTTATTT
>CAZYWY010000259.1:0-3755 GCA_964651605.1 uncultured Pirellulales bacterium
GTCAGGCAGAGCATAATCCCGGCAGCGCTGTTATATTTACAGATTCAATAGAGGTAGGAAAAAAAGTCCTCGCAGAGCTAAAAAAACAAGTAAAACAATTAGAACGTGCAGAAGAAACTATAAAGTGTCTTGAGCAGTTCAGCGGGAGTGTCGTATGTAATAATATGAAGCAAATAATTGATTTTGCTAATGTATTCGCAGCGGAGCATTTAGAGATTCAATGCGGCAGCGAAAGCAGAAAAATCGCAGAGCAAATTCAAAACGCAGGGGCGATTTTTATTGGAGATTATTCGCCGGTTGCGGTGGGAGATTACTGGGCTGGGCCGAGTCATACGCTGCCGACAGGAACAACTGCGAGATTTTTCAGCGCATTAAGCGCCAACGACTTTATCAAAGCAACGAGCATTATCGAATACAGCAAAGAGCAATTAGCCGCAAGTGCCGAAGATATTATTCGGCTGGCAGAAGCTGAGGGGCTCGATGCCCACGCAAAAAGTGTGAAAATAAGGCAGCAGGAATAGCCAACCTGTGTCCAGCTTTTTACGAAAATTCGATGAGAGTTTTTGGAAAAATAGTTGCATTATAAGGATTTGATGATATGTTATTATGTTTTTACTGCTCTGTCGCAAGGGGTAGAAATTAGTTATTAGCTATGAGTCTTTAGTTTTGAGTTAAAAACAGCGTAAGTTGATTTGTGGGTTTATAACTCAAAACTCATAACTAAAAACTTAAAACTAAAATGTGGGGTCAGCGGTAACACGGCATGGCTGACTCAGGCCTCCGGCAGAGCCAAGTACGGGCCAGAAATTACAGGCCTCCGTGACAAATGAATAAATTAAAAATCAAATATTAAAATGTAAAATTGAGGAAGTCATCGCCGCTTTGCGGCGATTCCACAATTTTGATTTTTGCATTTTGATTTTTTAATTGTTTTGTATTACCCGATGGTGTAATAGGCAACACATGGGTTTTTGGTACCCATATTCCAGGTTCGAGTCCTGGTCGGGTAGTTTAAGAAACTTAAAAGTTAAAATGTAAAGTGTAAAAATAAAGAACAATGACTGAAATAGCAGCGATAATACTGGCAGCCGGGGTAAGCAAAAGAATGAACACCCAAATTCCAAAGGTGCTGCACGAAGTCTGCGGCCGGCCAATGCTCGCTTATGTCCTCGATGCCTGCAGGGAAGCCGGCATAAAAAAGCTATATGTTGTTGTGGGTTATGCTGCAGAGCTTGTCAAAGAACAATTCGCTGATGCATACGACATCGTCTGGATTCGACAGGAAAAACAACTCGGCACAGCCCACGCAGTCCTCTGCTGCAAAGAGCATCTACGGGACTTCGGGGGGCAGGTTTTAATCCTCTGCGGGGACGGGCCTTTGATTCGCACCGAAACCCTCAGAACGCTTATCGAAAAACATAATTCCGAACAGCCCGCTGCAACAATGGCAACCGCCCTGCTGGATAACCCGGCAGGCTATGGCCGAATCGACCGCGACCAAAACGGCAATCTACGGGGGATTATCGAGGACTGCGACTGCACGAAGGAACAATCGGCCATAAAAGAAATAAATCCGAGCTATTATATGTTCGATGGCGGGATTCTCTGGGAAGCGCTCGGCAATGTAAAACCGGACAATACCAAAAAGGAATATTATCTGACAGACGCTATTGCCTATATAATATCTACAGGCAGAAAGGTTCTTGCTGTAACAGCACTGCGGCCGGAAGAAGCGATGAGTGTCAACAGCAGAGAGCAGCTTGGTACAATCAACAAGATTATGCAACTCAGAATCCAGCAGCAGCTAATGAAGGACGGCGTAACAATAGTTGCCCCGGATAATACCTGGATAAATTCCGGTGCAAAAATCGGGCAGGACACTATTATCGAACCTTTCACTTATATCCACAGTAATGTTACCATTGGCAAAAACTGCAGGATTGGTCCGTTTGCATATATGACAGACGGCGTAACAGTCAAAGCCGATATGGTGGTTTCTCAGAATAATTTTGAAACTAAGAAAAAAGGACGTAACTGATGTTTCTTAATGACAATCTGAAAGTATTTTCCGGAAGCAGCAACCCGGCGCTGGCCTGCAAGGTCTGTGAGTACCTTGAAATTCCGCTTGGCGGAGCCAAAATTGACAGATTCCCCGATGGCGAAAAATCCATTAGAATCGAGGATGATGTCAGAGGCAGAGATTGCTTCGTACTGCAATCAACCTGCAATCCGGTGGATGAACATCTATTGGAGCTTTTGATTTACCTGGACTGCCTGCGAAGAGCCAGCGCCAAGCGGATTACCGCTGTCATTCCATATTTTGGTTATGCCAGGCAGGATAGAAAAGACGAAGGCAGAGTGCCAATCACCGCAAAACTCGTGGCTAATCTTATTACCACCGCCGGCGCTGACAGGGTTCTGGCGATTGATTTGCACGCACATCAGCTCCAGGGCTTTTTCGATATACCGGTTGACCATTTGGCCGGCGAGCTTGTGCTGGCAAACTACTTCAAAGAAAAAAGAATAACCAAATTGACAGTGGTGGCACCGGATGTGGGCAACATTAAAATTGCGTACAGATATACCACGCACCTCGGCGGAGAACTGGCTATCGTACATAAAAAACGTGTCAGCGGCAGCAAGGTCGAGGCACAGGAAATCATAGGCAACGTCCAGGGCAGAAATGTCCTGATGTGCGACGACATCATCGCCACAGCCGGCACTGTTTGCAGTGCCGCAAAGCTCGTCAAGGAACGTGGCGCTGAATCAATATTTGTAGGAGTTACGCACGGTGTTTTTGCTCCGCCGGCTTTCGAGCGGCTCGCAGAAGCTCCTATCGATGAGGTGGTGGTAACTGATACTATACCGTTGATTGTACAGCAGGAGAAAAAAAATGCAGTTAAAGTCTTGAGTGTATCGGCTATGCTGGGCGAGGCGATAAAAAGAATACACAGGAACGAATCGGTCAGCAGCTTGTTCAATAATATTTAATCAGGAAAAAAGATATGGCAAAATCATTTACGCTAAAGGCAGAAATTCGTGAACAAACCGGCTCAAAGGCGGTCAGAAAACTCCGCAAGAAGGGCCTGATTCCGGCAATTGTTTATGGACACCAGAAAGAACCGGTGACAGTTTCCCTCGATGCGCACAACTTCGCCGAGGCTCTGCACCACGGACAAAGACTTATGGACCTGCAGATTGGCGGCAAAGATGAGAAAATCCTCGTCAAGGCACTGCAGTATGACCACATAGGCAGAGATATACTTCACGCAGACCTGCTGAGAGTCGACGTCCAGCAAATGGTTGAAGTTACCGTGCCGATTGAGCTTAAAGGAACAGCTCCGGGCATTCACGCCGGCGGCATAGTTGAAACGCACATAAGCAGCCTTGAAATCGAATGCAGGGTAACCGAAATACCTGAAAAGATTATCATCTCTGTCAAAGATATGCAGCTTGACGATGATTTGCACGCCAGAGACATTGTTCTTCCGGAAGGTGTAAATCTTATTACTTCACCGGAAATGCTCGTGGTCAGCTGCCACACCGTCGTTGAGGTTAAAACCACCGAACAGGTGGAAGCAGAGATACCGGCTGCACCTGAAGTTATCGGCAAGGCAGAGAAACCTGAGGAAGAAGAAGCTAAAGAAAAATAAGCCGCTCTTATTAAAGTGTGCCAGGCTATGAGCGATACGAAAATAATCGTTGGTCTTGGAAATCCCGGCGAACAATATGAGAAAAATAGACACAATGTTGGT
>CAZYWY010000260.1:0-3735 GCA_964651605.1 uncultured Pirellulales bacterium
ATAGGCTATAACGTGGAATCCTTGAGAATTGCACAGATAAAACAAAGGGAGATAGCACCATAGCAAAGGTCAGTGTAATTATCCCTCTTTATAATAAAGGCAGATATATCAAGCGTGCGCTGGACTCTGTTTTTGCACAGACGTTTCAGGATTTTGAGTTAATTTTGGTTGATGACGGCTCAACAGATGACGGGCCTGAAATAGTCAGCAAATATACAGACCCTCGCCTGCGAATGATTCATCAGAAAAACGCCGGTCCCGGGGCAGCACGCAATCGAGGCATAAAAGAAAGCATCTCACCCTATGTTGCTTTTCTTGATGCCGATGACGAATGGCTGCCTGAGTTTCTGGATGAAAGTATGCACATTCTCAGAAATTATCCTGAATGCGACCTCTGTGTTTCAGCATGGTATCAGGACAGTGCTCCTGAATTTCCCGGCCAAAAAAATGTGTGCATCGTTGATTGTTACAAACAGCGAGGATTTAACTGTGATAGCGGCTCTTACCGCATTCGACAGGACGCATCTATCAAGGAGATACAGGAGTTATTGATTTTTTTTTGGTCATCGACAGTGGTCGTCAAAAGGGTCATCGCAAGCGACTATGGCGGTTTCTACGACAAGGGCAGATACACCTACGGTGAAGATTATTATTTATGGATACAGCTTGGCGTAAATCATTGTTTTTTTAAAAACACAAAACCGCTGGCCTACTACCACAATAATGATTCGGATTTGACGGTGGGATTTTATAAATCAAATCCCCTTGCGGCATTTTTGATAGACCCCGAAAAAATAAGACAGAATTGTTTGAAAAATCGAGATCTGCTGGAGAAGTGGCTTGCATCATACGCTCTGCGAAATGCTCTTCAGCGATTCGGAGCCGGCAAACTTGAAGATGCAAGATTTCTTGTGAAAAACTACCCCCTTATGAAATTATGGCACTGGGAATATACAAAACTAAAAATAAAAACAAAATTCCCTCTTTTAATCCCTATCGTAAGATGGGCAAAAAGAATACTGGTTACAAACCCTAAAAACAAGGCACGAGCATGTCAACTGTGAGCGTGATAATTCCAACCTATAACCGATCTTTGTATGTGACAAGAGCGATTGATAGCGTGCTGGCTCAGTCATACCAGAAATATGAGATTATTGTTGTTGATGACGGTTCGACAGACAATACACGAATGGTCCTTCAATCCTATATGGATAGGATTTACTACATATACCAAGAGAACTCAGGCGTCAGCGCTGCTCGAAACACCGGATTACGAGTATCGAATGGCGAGTATATAGTGTTTCTGGATTCAGATGACTATATCGCCGAACATGCCCTTGAGGCGCAAATAGCAGCCTTGGAATCAGACCCGGATGCCGGGTGGGTTTATTCAAGAGCTATAGTTTTAGATGAACAAGGGCAGGTATTGCGAAGGTATCCTGGGGAGGATGTGCTCGGGCTGCTTGGGAAATTTCCTGAGGGTGACATATTTGTGGACCTTTTTGTAAAATATGGGAATTTCCTTCCTATCAACGCCGTAATGTCGAGAAGAACAGCGATAGGAACACAAATTTTCGATGAAACATTACTTGGATATGAAGACTGGGATTTCTGGGTACGCCTTGCTGCAAATCATAAAGCAAAGTTCGTAGATGAAGTTCTGGCATTTGTTACACGCCAGCCGGATAGCGCACAGGCGAAGGTGATTGAATTTATAATGGGCAAAGCCAAAGTGATACAAAAGATACAACGGCTTTATCCAGAAAGAACGATGCATTACAAACGAACGTTAGCAAAAAAAGCTGCTGGCGCCCACAACAGCGTTGCTTCAGCTTGTCTGAAACAAGGGCTACTATCATGTGCGGCGGCTGCATCTCTGCGAAGTATTAAATCGCATCCATTGGGACGGCGGGCATATTGGGATTTGGTATCAGTCTTTGTGGCTGCATTAGCTGCCATTTGGTCCAGGTTACAAAACCTGCAAGCGAATATACTAAAGACCTTTAAAAGTATTATTCCTGAGCCTCTTAGGGAAACCTGCCGGAAGGTGCGTGCCTTGCTGCTTAGTATCGGGCTTGCCCATTCGGGAGAGTTCGCTCAACCCGAAGAGGAAATAGAAGCGAGCAGCGAATTTTCTGTTATTGTTGCCATACATGATTCTCCTGAAGTGACAGGCCGCTGCCTTGATAGTCTTGAAAAATATTCAGGGCAGGCTGAAGTAATTCTCGTAGATGATGGTTCCCGGCTCGATGAAACAAGAAAGCTGATAACTGATTATCAACAGCGAAATAGTTGGAAGGTAATCAGAAATAATAAGCCCCTCCGGCACAGCAGGGCGTGCGAAAATGGAAGCAAATATGCCGGCAGACCCTATTTATGTTTTTTGAATTCTGATACTGTTGTCACTCCATATAGCTGGGCAGGTGTCAGAGATGCTTTTGAAGCTGACGCAAGAGTTGCTGTTGTCGGGCCGGCAACAAGTACTAATACGCATCAATTAGCCTCTCGCCGGCCGTTTTACTGCAACCATTATTGGAACAATGAACAAATATACAGTTTCGCTCGGCAGTATACTTCAAAACAGCCTAAGCAATCCTGGGTGGAAGTACTAACAATCAACGGATTTGCTTTTTTCATACGAAATTCCGTTTGGGTTAGCTGTGGCGGCTTTCATCCTGACTTGCCGGATTATGGTAACGATACAGAATTGTGTGAAAGATTATTCCGGCAGGGATATAAGATTATACTTACCAAAAACAGTTATATTCATCATTTCGGGGCAGGCAGCATAGGAAAAACAATGAGGAAGAACGAAATTACCGAAAGGCAACTTTCTGCACAAAGATTTATAGACAAAATATATGGCCCGTGTCAAGGTAAAGATTGATTTAGAAGTCTAATTCTTGTGAGTCAATTGTGAGTGACTTTTTGGTTAGTATTGGTAATAAAAATAGCCCGGAGGGATTACTTGCTCTGTTGAAGCAGCCTTACAGCCAACATAAAAAAGAAGGACGCAGTTTCGGTTTCCCGTGGGGTTGTATGGCCGTGCTTGAGGAGCATCTTGCCAACAATGAAAATATATTAGTTAGAGATGGCACCGTAGTATCCTGGGTTGGTGATTTGACATTGAATTTGACAGAACAGTTCATAACAAAACTAATCGCACGTTTGCAGGAATTGATGGTTGATACAAGTGGTAGCAGGGATATTAAATCGGAAGATGTATTTTGTCGTCTCAATGGTGCGTATGCCATTCTGTTGGCCAATCAGAGAGGTTTTTGTGTAGTCACCGACCCGTTAGGCTTTACGCAGGTCTATACTGGCAGTGATGCTGACACAAACATTCGATGTGTGGGGACACATCCTGATTTGGTTTCAGCAATATGCGGCTGCGGATTGCGTATAGATAAAGTTTCTGTAGGGCAGTTTCTGTCACAGGGTACTCCGGGTTTTCCATATACTATGTATGAAAATATAATGGAGCTTGCCCCCGGCAGTGTACACATCTTCGAAGGAAGGAAAGAAACGAGATTAAAAAGGAAGTTTCTTTATTGGTACCCTCCGAATGAGATTAAAGGGCAATATGATAAAATTGGCTTGGCCGAAGAACTGAGAACTAAGTTCACTGATGCTGTGCGGAATCGCTGTACCGGGAAAAAAGTCGGCGTGACATTAAGTGGAGGGTTAGATTCACGCCTTATACTTGCATTGATTCCTGAAGGAGTCGAATGTGCC
>CAZYWY010000261.1:0-3720 GCA_964651605.1 uncultured Pirellulales bacterium
TTTAATTCGCACATTAGAATAATCCAGCTTATATCTTGCCAACTCGACCGGGACATTGACATCATTGAGGATTGTCGAGTTTGCATCGCTCTGACCGAACGCCGATGCACAGCACACAACGGCCATCAGCAGGGGCATTATTTTCGATTTGCACTTTGCCATACGAACACCGTATTTATTCGATAATTTCGATAGTTTGCGGCCGAAGGTGATACAGCTCCGGCAGTTGGTTTTTACCCAGCCGAGCCTCGAGCAGCACAGAGCTGTCGTTGTATCTTTCAGTAACGATTTCGCCGTTGGCAAGCAGGAAACTGCGGATTCTGCCGTTGGCGATGCTGCCTGTCAGCCGGACAAGAATCTCGCCGCCTTTATACTTTATAATTACCGCATCGCACAACTGCTCCAGCCCGAATCCTGTCTTTGCCGAGATGCTCACAGCGTCAGGATGCAGCATCTGCAGCATATCAAAGCCCGCCGCCGTATCCTGCACCGGCTTGCCGGGTCTGCTGCGGGAGATGTCGTCGGCCTTACGCAGTGCATCGACCTTATTCAGCACTTTCAGAATCGGCTTGTCTGCACAGCCGATTTCCGCAAGGACTTTGTTGACCGAGTCAATCTGATTCAGTGCATCGGGGCTTGAGGCGTCAATAACGTGCAGCAGCAAATCGGCGTTGACAGCCTCTTCGAGAGTGGCCTTGAATGACGCAACAAGCTGGTGCGGCAGCTTCCTGACGAAGCCCACCGTGTCGCTGAGCAGCATCTCCAGCCCCTTGGCCGGCGTCCACTTTCTTGTGCGGGTGTCCAGCGTGGCAAAGAGCCTGTCCTCGACGAAAACATCCGCATTTGTCAGGGCATTCATCAGCGTGCTTTTGCCTGCGTTTGTGTAACCGACAATACAGATTTTAAACAGTCCTTTTCGGCCTGCGATTTCGCGGATTTTCCTGTCGTCTATTTCTTCAAGCTCGCGTTTCAACTCGGTGATTCTTTTGCTGACAAGCCTGCGGTCTATTTCGAGCTGCTGTTCGCCCGGACCTCTTGTGCCGATTGCTCCGACCGAACCAGCCGTTGTACCACCTCCGGCCCCGGCCACCGTGTCAAGATGCGACCACATCCTCGTCAGGCGCGGGTAGGTATATTCGAGCTGTGCTAATTCAACCTGCAGCATAGCCTGTTTTGTCTGTGCCCGCGTGGCGAAAATATCGAGGATGAGCTCGCTGCGGTCTATTACCATTATCTCGATGTGCTTTTCCAGCTCGCGGATTTGGCCGGGCGTCAGGTCATTGTCAAATATGACAACATCCGCATTGAGCCTTTTTGCTTTTGTTTTAAGCTGCTCGGCTTTGCCTTTGCCGATATAGGTAGATGGATTTATTTTGCGGATTTTCTGCTGAAATTTGTACACCACAACTGCCCCTGCGGTCTGGGCCAAAGATTCAAGCTCAACCATGCCGTCAAGCTCGTCCGACTTTCCGATGCAGGCCCCCACCAAAATAGCCCGCCTCTTGCGAACTTTCAAAGCCTCTCGTAATTTTTCCAAGTATAATATACCTCCGGTATAAACTAAAAATCGAAGATTTTCCCGTATATTAGCATATTTGGACAGGTCGTTCAAAGAAAACTTGTCATTCGGAAAAAGTGTGTTATTTTAGAATAAAACACATATTTTATAGGACGAATGCCTTGCCAAAGCGAAAAATTCAGATTATTAAATTTTTGGCTTGAAAATACCAAAAGACCGATTTAGAATACAGTGCTGTTTTTAATACATTGAAATTGTATATTGTTGGCTTGATATAACAGTTACAGAAGGATTGTTTTTTATGATAAAAGTAAAGTCGCGGACGGGCGAATCAGTACAGCAGATGATAAGACGGTTCAAGAAGCTATGTGAGAAGGAAGGGTTAATCCGGGATATGAAGCGGGTCGCCTATTATGAAAAACCCTCCGAAAAGAACCGCCGGCGTATGCGCAGAGCCCAGCGAAATGCCTTCTTTTTGTCATAAAATTCGCAATCAGAAACTATCCTTGTAAAAAAGTTGTTACCGCTGCCGAGCAGGTTTTATTTGCTCAGCAGTTTTTTCAGTAAAGCACGCTGGAAATGCAGGCGATTTTCTGACTGGTCGAAAATAATCGAATTCGGCGAATCAAGCACTTCATCCGTGATTTCAAGACCCCTGTAAGCCGGCAGACAGTGCATAATTTTCACACCCGCACAAGCACCTTTTAGCAGCTCGGCATTGACCTGGAAACCGGCAAAATCCGCCAGCCTTTGTTGTTTTTCGCTCTCCTGTCCCATACTGACCCAGGTGTCCGTATAAACAACGTCGGCTCCTTTTACTGCCTGGCGTGGGTCATTGAGCTGAATTACGCAGCCTGCCGACAGGGCATTGGCCTTTGCGATGGTGTCACCGTCCAGCTCATAGCCTTTCGGCGTGGCAACCACCATCTTCATCCCGAACTTTCCGCAGGCAAAAGCCAAAGACCTCGCCACGTTATTGCCGTCGCCGATAAAAGCGATTTTTATGCCTTTTATATTCTCGAAATGCTCCTCAATTGTCATTACATCCGCCATCGCCTGGCAGGGGTGTGACCAGTCGGTCAGTGCATTGATAACAGGCACGGACGAATACTTCGCCAGTTCTTGTACAGTCTCCTGCCTGAAGGTCCTTGCCGTTATGCCGTCCACATATCTGCTAAGCACCCGTGCCATATCTTTAATCGGCTCGCGTTTGCCGATTCCGCCGATGTCCTCTGGCTTGATATCTATGGAATGGCCGCCGAGGTTGGTCATCGCCACCTGAAAGCTAATCCGCGTCCGCAGGCTGGGCTTTTCAAACAGAATCGCCAGAGTTTTACCCGCCAGACAAAATTCATTGCCGCCGACGGTATAAAGTTTCTTGAGCCGGCTGCTGTTGCGAAGCAACTCCTTGAGAAATTCCGTTGTGCAGTCCGTTATGGTAAGAAAATCTTTCATCATTTGACCCTTGTCAATGTCAGGATTCGCAAAGAACACTGTCGATAATTTCAACTGCCCTGTCAATCTGACTTTCAGTTACTATCATCGGCGGCATAAACCGCAAAACCGTCTCACAGGTGCAGTTGATTCGCAGACCTTTTGCCAGGCATTTGTCAACAATATCCTTGCCTGGCCCTGCCAGAGCCACGCCGAGCATCAGCCCGATACCGCGTACACCTGTAATTATAGAGTGTTTCTGTCGTAATTGGAGCAGCTTCTCTGCGGCATATTTGCCCATTTTTTCCGCATTGGCCAGCAGGTTGTCTTTTTCTATGGCCTCGATTACTGCGACACCGGCTGCACAGGCCAGACAGTTGCCTCCGAATGTCGAGGCGTGTTTGCCCGGCACAAGCGACTTTGCGATTTCCTCGCTTGCCATCATCGCACCTATGGCGACACCGCCGCCAAGTGCCTTTGCCATCGTGATAATATCCGGCTCAACATCATAATGCTGATACCCGAACCACCGCCCGGTCCTGCCTATGCCGGTCTGCACCTCGTCGAGAATCATCACCGCCCCGTTGCGGTCGCACAGCTCGCGTATCGCCCGCATATACTCTGCGGTGGCGACATTGATGCCGCCCTCGCCCTGAATCGGCTCGAGCATCACCGCCGCAACCTCATAGGTATAGACCTTCTCCAATGCCGCTACATCATTATACGGCACATAGACAAAGCCCGGCAGCAGCGGCAGAAAACCCTCG
>CAZYWY010000262.1:0-1056 GCA_964651605.1 uncultured Pirellulales bacterium
GACAACAGCAGCAGCGGCGTATAAACTCGGCAGACACTATATAGGCATAGAAATTTCTGAAGAATATGCAGAGAATGCAACCAGACGGCTGGCAGAGTTGAAAAAGCCTGTGCCAGGAAAGTTGTTTATGGACCAAAATGAACTGGATGAAATACAACGGCTCTCTGCCGATATGGGCAAACCGCTCAAGGAAATTGCCGCAGACAAAGACCTTTTAAGACTTTTTACAAACCAGGTCTCTGTGCGTTTAAATAGACCAAGGAAATATCATACCCAGGAGGTTTTATCAGATATAAAGGAATTGACAGATAGCCATTAGGACTTTGAATGGAGAAAGAGAACAAACTCAGAAATACCCTGCGAATAGCTTTGCCTTTCATCGCCAGTGCATTGCTCCTGACGGTGATTCAGCCGCCGTTCGGTTTTTCAGTTCTGGCGTGGGGAGCGTTAGTGCCGTTCATCCTTGCCTGTTCACCGAAGGCAAAAACCACACATCTTGCGATTGTCAGTCTTTTTGTCGCATTCTTATACTGGCTCGGAAATTTATACTGGATTGCCCCGATAACGATTATCGGCTGGCTCGTTCTTTGCCTTTATACTGCTCTGCTTTGGCCTGTTCTGGCGCTCTGCCTGCGATTTTGCAGGAGCAAAAAAGTGCCGCTGTTTATCGCATCAGCGGTACTGGTGGTCGGAATTGAGCGAATGCAGGGGCTTTTTTTAGGCGGATTTTTCTGGCGATTTCTTGCACACAGCCAATATAAAAACACTACAATTATTCAAATCGCAGATATTTTCGGCGCAGGCGGGGTCTCATTCTTAATTGCAATGGTTAATGGCCTGCTTGCTGAGATGCTTATCGCCGCCAGCGAAAAAAAATTGTTCAAGCCCGTACAGATAGCCAAATCAGCAGTTGTAATTTTCGCTGTGGCAGCGGCGGTCTTCTATGGTCGATGGCGGATTGCTCAGGAGGCTGACTGCGTTAAGCCAGGTCCTGTGGCAGCGGTGCTACAGTCGAATGTTCCTCAATCAGTCAAAAGGACTTTCGAGGCCGGTGAT
>CAZYWY010000262.1:1066-3708 GCA_964651605.1 uncultured Pirellulales bacterium
ATTATTCAACGAGCTTATGGTGCAAAGCAAAGCTGCCTCGCAGGCAGGTGCCAGGCTGATAGTCTGGCCTGAAACAATGGTACAGGCTATTCTTAATACGGATGTTTGGCCTTATCTGAACGATGCCAATGATTCTAAAAGTTATGATAAAGCTCTTAAAGAACATTCAAAAAATACTGCTTATGTCCTGGTAGGAGGTTATGGAGGCAGAATAGAGCAAAAAAAACCGGATGAACTTTATTTAGCCAGGTTTAACTCAGCTTTTTTATACACACCTGGGGGGCAGCAATCACCGGACAAATATAATAAAATACACCTTGTTCCATTTGGTGAGGTGCTGCCTTTCAGGAAGACTTTCCCTGCGATTTACAATCTTCTGATGAAATTCACGCCTTATGATTTTGATTATTCACTCGATTATGGCAGCGAATATACTGTTTTCAAGATGTACGATGTGGCACGGGCTTCCAGCCCGTGGATTCACGGCCAGGATGGCCGTGCCACAGAATCAGATATCCAAGATTATAAATTCAGTGTGATGATATGTTATGAGGACACTGTGCCTGTTATAGCCAGAAGATTTGCGATAGACGAAAACGGCAAAAAGAAACTCAACTGGCTTATCAACATAAGCAACGACGGGTGGTTTGTTCAATTTACAGATAAAAAAGTCGTACCAAGCACAGAACTGGTTCAACACGCTGCTGTTTGTGCGTTTCGTGCGGTTGAAAACAGGCTCGCAATTCTGCGAAGCGTCAATACCGGCATAAGCTGCCTGATAGACAGCTCCGGCCGCATCAGAGACGGTTTTATACAAGGCTCTTTACCCGAAAAAGCCGCCGAGCGGATAGGTATTGCAGGCTGGTTTATTGATAAAATACCCATAGACAGCCGGACTTCTTTTTTCAGCAAATATGGAGAATGGCTCGATTTTTGTTGCCAAGGCGGGGTTCTGATTCTGATAATAGCTCTGTCCGTGGCAAAAACTGCTTTATTTTTTAAGGCCAGGCGATTAAAAGGGCTGGTTAAATGAAAAAAACAATAGTTCCATCTGAAAAATCAAAATTGTCGATTTTTGATAAAATCGCACAAATTACCAGCGTGTCTTTTTTTGTATTTTGTATTTTTATTTTTTTATCGCTGTTTGTGTATGGTTGTCAGACACCAGAAGCACCCGGCTTCGAGCCAATCGAAGGAAACAATCGAGCAATAATACAGGCACAGGCCTTGCAGATTATCAGTTCGGCTCTTTCCGATGAAGACCCGCTGGTTAGAACTAATGCGATTGAGGTGGTTGCCAGAACAAAAAATTTAAATTTTATGCACCGCGTACAGCCGCTGCTTAGAGATGAAAATGTCCCGGTTAGATTTGCAGCCGCCCTGGCAGTGGGGGATTTAAGATATACACCTGCCAGAACAGCGTTGAATCCGTTATTGAAAGATGCGGATCCCAGTGTAATTTTGGCTGCTACTTATGCTATGACCAAACTTGGTTATCCTTATGTTGAGGCTCTCCAGGTTGGTCTGAAAAATGATAATCAGGCCGTCAGAGCAAATGCCGCTTTATTGCTGGGCAAAACCGGCGATAAAAATTCGTTGAATCTGCTGCATCAGGTTATGCAGGATGCTGATTCGAGTGATATAGTTACATTTCAAGCTGCTGAATCTATTGCAATGTTAGGTGACCCATCAATATATCCAAAGCTCTGGTCAATGCTGATAAGTGCCTTTGCGGATGTCAAGGTAATGGGAATCCGGGCAATGGGCGCTCTTAGGACAAAACAAGCTGAAGATGCCATCGGTACTATGCTCGACGAGCCAATTCCAGAGGTACGTCTGGTTGCAGCAGAACAACTCGGAAAACTCGGCAACAAGGCCGGCGAATCTGTGGTGCGGGATATTTTCAATAAAAAAATAACTGCCAATCTTGATAGACAGTCTGTCGAGCGGGTCTATGTCCTTACGGCTTTGGCAATCGGTCAAATCGACACAAAGGCAGTAACCGGATTTTTACCTCAGTTGATGAAAAACGACTCAAAATTCGTAAGGCTTGCCGCTGCCGGTGCTGCTTTTCAGTGTACATCAAGATAAAGAATCCGGCGTTTGAATATTATAGGAACATCCTCGAATCTGTTAAATTCTGATTTAATTGGGGGTATTTGCCAAAATTAACTTGACCTTTTGGCATTTTAATCATACAATAAGTTTATATTCTTGACGGAAGAATCGAAGTATAAGTGGATTTGTTTCTGTTGAATTTAGTTAAAAAAGGCATCTAAATAGATGCAGGTGAGGAGGCCAAGTTTTTTGTGGGGCCTTTCATATAGAACTCCCTGGGGTAAATACAGGGGGTCTGTAGAAAACAATTCTAAGGTGAAAGGAGCTTGTTTTGAGCACGCTTACGAAGATTCTTATAGTTCTGCTGGCAATATCTACGATATTTCTCTGCGGAATAGTAGTAACTTATGTCGCCAGTTCGACCAACTATAAACAAAAGTATGACGATTTGAATAGCAGGTTCATAGCAGCGGAAAGAGGAGAAGAAAACGCCAGGAATCAGCTAAATGAAATCATAACGAAAACCGATAGTCAAAAGGAAGGGCTAAACCTGAGGCCGGAGGACAGAAAAATACGCCCGGGAT
>CAZYWY010000263.1:0-3700 GCA_964651605.1 uncultured Pirellulales bacterium
TCTCGGCATCTTTATATCTAATATCAATTTTTTTCTGCGTTGCAACAGTTTCTTTTAAATAAAAAATATAAAATAAAAAGATTCTTTCACGGGATTCTCTTGACTCTGATTTTCACACATCCCTGCAATGCAGGGCGTAGCCGTTGATGAATATCGCCAGCACAGCCGGGTCGATTCCGGCATCGGCGGCGATTTTCTGGATTTGCTCATCATTCAGCTCTGCTGCTTTCGCTTTCTCCGCAGGAGTCATTATCGCTACGGCTTTTTGCATCTGCTCCAGCTCCGACCGACTCGGACAGGCCAGCATCGCAAGCTCGCTGTCGCCGCTAATATCCGTGAACCGCTGCCGTATCCGCTCGCCGTATTTATCCTCTGCAAACAGTGCGATTTTTTCGAGGTATTGCTCGATGGAGATTTTTTGGTTTACCTGCGTTTGATTTTACCCCTTCTTTTGATGACCTGCTTTCTCCGCGAACGCTGCTTGATTTTTTTGCCCCCCGCCATCATCTGGCTGATTGCGCCCATATTAAAGCCGCCCTTTAACAGGCTTTTCAGCCCGCCGAAGCTGCCGCCGCTTATTGCTTTGAGCATATCTCTGCTGCGTCGAAATGTCTTGACCAGAGAGGCCACTTCATTGACATCGACCCCCGCCCCGCCTGCGATTCGCCTGCGTCTTGAGTTATCTATAATATCGGGCTGGGCCCGCTCGGCTTGTGTCATCGAATGAACCATTGCCTCCATCTGGCCTGTCTCCAGCCCGTCCAAATCCAAATCGCCGAACTGCCCTGCCATTCCGGGCATCAATTTCATCATGCTGCTAAGGCCGCCCATCTTTTTGACTGCCTGGATTTGCTTGAGGAAGTCATCGAAGCCGAAGCTGCCCTTGGCCATTTTCTGCTGCATTTTAATGGCCTCTTCAGCGTCGAATTGTTCTTGTGCCTTCTCGACGAGCGTTACAACATCACCCATCCCAAGTATTCTGCCTGCCATCCGGTCTGCGTGGAATTCTTCGAGCTTGTCTAATTTTTCGCCTACGCCGATGAATTTGATTGGTTTGCCCGTTACCGCCTTGACGCTGAGCGCGGCTCCACCGCGGGCGTCGCCATCCAGCTTGGTCAGAATCACTCCGTCAAGCTCCAGCCTTTGATTGAACTGGCTGGCGGAATTGACTGCGTCCTGACCGGTCATCGCATCGCAGACAAGATAAATCTGATGCGGATCGACCGCCTTGGCGACATTGGCGATTTCATCCATCATCTGCTGGTCGATATGCAACCTGCCTGCGGTATCAAGCACAACTACATCGAAGCCGTTCGAGTTTGCATAATTGACGGCGTTTTTCGCAACTTTCACAGCATTGCTGCTCTGCTCGCTATAAACTGCCACGCCGAGCTGTTCGCCCAGAATCTTCAACTGGTCGATGGCTGCAGGCCTTTGCAGGTCGTCCGCAACCAGAAGCGGCTTTTTCGATTTCGAGACCAGATATTTTGCCAGCTTAGCCGCTGTGGTCGTCTTGCCGCAGCCCTGAAGTCCTGCCAGCATAATCACAGTCGGCCCCGGCGAGACATAATAAATGCTCGTATCGACCGGCCCCATCAGCTTGGTCAGCTCATCGTGGACGATTTTGACCATCACTTGGCCGGGATGCAGACTTTTTATGACTTCAGCGCCGATTGCCGCAGTCGTAACGTCCTTGCAGAATTGCTTTACGACGTTATAGTGGACATCCGCTTCCAGCAGGGCCTTGCGGACGTCGTGCATAGCATCTGAAACGTTTGCCTCGGTGATTCGGCCTCTGCCGGACAGAGTTCGGAAGACTGAATTAAATTTTTCGGTTAATGACTCAAACACAGCGTAATTTTACAATTTTATATTTACCATTTATTATTTGCTACAACCACCTGTCATACCCGCGAAAGCGGGTATCCATTTATTATATCCCAAAACTGGATTCCCGCTTGCACGGGAATGACAGACTTAGGTATTATAGAATTTACGCTATTTTTTGCAAGATAAATCGCTTATTGGTTTAAGGGATAGGGTTCACCAGAAAGGCAATTACTCGGATTTTGTTACCTTTAAGGCCGAACAAATCGCCGGATGCTTACGATTATTTTAGCTTATCGCCGTAATGTCTGGCAATTCCTCCTTTTGATTGCAGAAGCTTAATCACTGCCTGATGATTACCGCCGTCTACCTTCTTTTCGAGCCCGATGATTGCGTGATCAAGAGGAGTTGCGCCAACAATGTCCAACGCATTCACGTTAGCACCGTGTTCAATCAGCACAGCAGCAACTTCAGGTCGTCCGTTAACAGCAGCCATGTGCAGTGGTGTTCCACCGAATCCGTTGGGTTGGTCAAGTTTCGATCCCCTTGAAATGAGCAATTCGGCCACCTCCTGGGTTTTAGCGAGATGAAGTGGAATATCTTTAACCTCATTTAGTGAATTTACCCCTACGCCACGGTCAAGAAACATCTTCACTGCCTTAGTGTTTCCTTTCCAGGCGGCATCGAAGATGTTTTTGGGTTGCTTTAACCAAAAGAAGGAAACAGCACCTGCCGTGAGAAACACACTTATGATAACAGAGCCTACCACAAGACTCCTCTTTCTTGTTCCTTTTGTCATATTGACATGCATAAGACACCTCCCGGAGTGAAACAACCAATCTTAGCTTTTTGGAGCATTGTTCTGATTATTATTGTTTATACTTTCGGCAAAGGCAAGAAAAAAGCAAAAAACTCAAAGCGTTCGTGGCTATGTCCCTGTAGAACTTTTTTAAAATCATCCGCCATTGGCGGATTCAACATATTTGCATTTTGATATTTCCGTCAAGGACTGGTAAAAGTTGTGATTTTTACTTTTTTATCCCCTATCCCCATTCTGTCAGGTATTCATATACCCGATAGAGCAAATCTAATCTCGCATTTTTGAAGTCTTGCTGTTTTTGATTTCCAAAGATGTAACCAGCAAAAGGTCTATAATATCAGATGCATTATGCTCGATTGTCACATTTTACCCATCACACAATCGATTATTTTTTATTATGAAGAATCCCTTTTACCTCGCTTTATTCGCGGGCGGTGTTTTCCATTGTAATCCAAAGACACTATCAGCAACGGCTCTACCTCGGACCAGGAGTCATCCGGCTCAACCACGATGACCCGGCGCCTGCCGACAGCTACCATCTCTGGATGAGGAACGAAAAACGAACGCCCATCGGCTAAAGAAATAGTGAATGGCTTAAAAGGTCGTTTATACAAAGCTTCACGAATGCACTGCAGGTCCATCTGAAATTACCTCTATATCATCGTTAAAGTTAAAAACTCTCTATCTGAAATATTATTGCTTATATTGTCGGAAAAGGCAAGAAAAAAGAAAACAACTCAAACCTTTGTACATAACTATACTGCGCTATTCTGTTCGGTATTCATACGCACGGTAGAGCAGGTCAAGTTCGGCGGTTTTGGCGTCGAAGTCACGCTGTAAATCGGCCAGCTTTTGTGGATTTTTATAATAGTCCGCCTGGCCAAAGGATTCGCTGAGCGTTTTCAATTCCCGCTCGATGTCAGTTATCATAGCCTCAATTTGTTCGAGCGAATATTTATTAAATCGCTTCAGCAGGGGCGGCGTTCTGGTTTTGAAGGACGGTGTTTTTGGTTTTATATTCTGTCTTCTGTATTCTGTATTCTGTATTCTATT
>CAZYWY010000264.1:0-3647 GCA_964651605.1 uncultured Pirellulales bacterium
TACAGAAAAGCGTGCAGCAGTAATGCTCGATAAGGTATTAAGAAGTGCCGTTGCAAATGCAACAGAGCAGCAGGCCGACGAAGATAACCTTTATGTCTGCTGTACCCGTATTGATGATGCGGGTATTCGCATCGGAACTAAAAGATGGATAGCAAAAGACAGAGGCAGGGCTCATCCGCTTCGCAAAAAAGCCTGCCATATATATGTAAGTGTGGCACAGGTATAGATAATCGGACAAAATAATTTAAAAAAAGACAAACGAGATTATGGGTCAGAAAACATCGCCAATAGGTTTTAGAACGGGAATAACGCTTGGGTGGCAAAGTACGTGGTTCGCTGCCAAGGCAAGTTATGGAGATTTGCTTGTCGAGGACCAGAAAATACGCCGGTTTATCGACAAGAAATTTAACCAGAGCGTCCCCAAAGGAGCGGTATCCAAAGTCCAGATAGTTCGTACCCGCAACGAAGTTAAGGTAACTTTGCATAGTGCTCGTCCGGGCGTAGTCATAGGCCCAAGAGGCGGGGAAGTCGATAAGCTGCGTGAGGAGCTTGAGCATTTCACAGGACGCAAAATCAGCATCAACGTCATTGAAATAAAGGAGCCTGACCTGGATGCGAATCTGGTGGCTGAGGCTATTGCCGAGCAGCTTGGCAAACGGGCGTCTTTTCGCCGTACTATGAAGCAGTTCTGTGAATCAGCGATGAATGCAGGTGCCAAAGGAGTGAAAATAATGTGCGGCGGGCGACTGGCCGGTGCGGAAATGGCCAGAAAAGAAACCCAAAAAATGGGCAGCATTCCGCTGCATACTCTTGATGCCAATGTCGATTACTCAACCGCAACAGCAAGAACAGCTTACGGCGCAATCGGCATTAAGGTATGGATTTATAAAGGCAAGTTCGGAGAAGAACTCGAACAAACCAGTATCCCCCGCCGTCGCCGGGCACCTCGGCGTTTTGACACAGGCCCGGGGCAGGAATCAGCACAAACATATCAGCGCAGATCCGGCAAAAAACAGACAGCACCAGATGATGCAGCAGCTGCAACGGAAAATAAAACAGAACAGAGTAAAAGCATATAGACAGATTTAAAAGCCGGCTTTAAGGCCGAGACTGTATAAGGGTCAAAAAAATGGCAATGATGCCAAAAAGAGTTAAGTATCGCAAAAGTCAACGTGGTGTAATGAAAGGCAATACGTCCCGATGCAATTATGTAGCATTCGGAGAATACGGATTACAATCGCTGCAAACCTGCTGGGTCACTGCCAAAAATATAGAGGCCGGTCGAGTCGCAGCAACGCACTTTCTGCATCGTGAAGGTAAAGTTTATATACGGATTTTCCCTTATAAGCCTGTAAGCGGCAAACCGCTCGAGACCCGTATGGGCAAGGGCAAAGGTGAAACAGAATACTGGTGTGCAAGAGTCAGGCCGGGCCAGATATGCTTTGAGATTGGCGGCGTCAGCGAAGATATAGCAAAAAAGGCGCTTGCGAGGGTTGCTCATAAAATGCCCATTAAATGCAGACTTGTTAAACGCAGACATTCGTTATAAAAACAGAGCTTTAAAATGAAGGCACGAGAATATAGAGAGTTAAGTCCGGAAGAGCTTCAGGATAGGCTCAACGAACAAAAGAAACATTTGTTTGACCTGCGTTCGCAGTCGGTTACAGAAAAGCTGGAGAATTCCAGGTCAATTAAAAATGCCAGACGTGGCATTGCCAGGATTATGACAGTGATTCGGCAGCAGAAAAAATAACGCCGTATTGAATAGAAGACGGGAAATATGCAAGATAAAAAAATAAGGACTTTAACAGGCCTGGTAACAGGCAAGAGCGGAAGCAAAAGTGTCAAAGTCAGAATTGACTACAGAATCAGGCATCCCCAATACGGCAAGACCATCAGGAAAAAAACCCGTCTGGCTGTTCACGACGAGAAAAGTCAGAGTAATGTTGGTGATATAGTTGAAATCACCGAATGCAGGCCCCGCAGTAAAACAAAAAGGTGGTCTGTCTTAAAAATAGTAGAAAAGGCAAGCCAGCAATAAGCAGAGATACAAAAGAATGATACAACAGGAAACAATGTTGGATATAACCGACAACTCCGGAGCGAAAACGGCGTTGTGTATAAAAGTTCTCGGCAAATGTGGAGCGAGAGGCAAATTTACACGAGTGGTAGCCAGCGTAGGCGATGTAGTTTGTGTGGCGATAAAAAAAGCGTTGCCGACTTGTCAGCTTGACGACAAGAAAGTTTATAAATGCGTGATTGTTCGTACCAAACAGCCGGTCAGACGCCCGGATGGCAGTTATGTCAGATTTGACAGTAATGCCGCAGTAATTATTGATAATGATGGCAACCCGGTAGGAACAAGAATTTTTGGTGCAGTTGCCCGCGAATTGCGTGAAAAAAACTATATGAAAATTATATCGCTGGCAGGCGAAGTAGTATAGCTGTTGTGCGTGATACGTGAAGGGAAAAAAGACTTAGTACGAAATACGAAATACGAGATACGATTTTATGGCTTCGCATATAAAAAAAGGTGATATGGTGCAGATAATTTCCGGCGACCACAAAGGTTCTACCGGCAAGGTGATGCGTGTTCTGCCTCGCAAGAATTCTATTGTGGTACAAGGACAGAATCTTGTAAAAAAACACGTCAGGCCTTCGCAGAAAAGTCCCCAGGGCGGCCGGCTGAATATAGAAAAACCTATTCATATAAGCAATGTTTTGCCTGTGAATCCGAAAAATTCCAAAGCCACGCGGGTAAGCTATCGTATAAACCAGGATGGCACAAAGGAAAGACTCGCAGGCGATGGTTCCGTAATAAGTACAGTTAGAAAGGCAAACAAATAGACAATATATCAATCAGAGATATTAAACAGATAAACTGGTAAGAGATAAGCCAAATGGCGCGTTTAAGAGAATTATACAAGACAAAGGTGGTACCTGAACTGACCAAGGAGTTCGGTTATAAAAGTATTCTGGCAGTACCTCGGCTGGAAAAAATAGTTGTTTCAGCCGGCATAGGCAAGGCGGTACAGGATAAAAAATATCTGGAATCGGCCAAGAAGGATTTTGCAATGATAACCGGGCAAATCCCTGCTGTCTGCAAGGCCAAAAAGAGCGTATCAAACTTCAAACTTCGTCAGGATATGGAAATAGGCCTGAAGGTTACGCTGCGGGGCATCAGGATGTTTGAATTTATGGACAGACTGATTAGCCTTGCTATCCCGCGGGTAAGAGACTTTCGCGGTCTTAATCCGGATAGTTTTGACGGCAGAGGCAATTACTCGGTGGGACTGGCCGAACAGAGCGTTTTCCCGGAAATAGATAGTGCAAAAATGGAACATCAGCAGGGTATGAATATAACATTCGTAACAACTGCAAAAACCGACCTGGAGGCAAGACAATTGCTTGGGCTTTTCGGTATGCCGTTCAGGAAAGACTGAGCTTGGAATTGGAGCGTATGAATGTCAACTAAGGCACTGGAGAACAAGGCACAAAGTAAATTAAAATTTCGCGTAAGACAATATACGCGTTGTCAGCTTTGCGGCAGGAGTAAAGCCGTTTATCGCAAGTTTAAGATATGCCGAATCTGCTTCCGCACGCTTGCCAACGAAGGCAAAATACCGGGAGTCAGAAAAGCAAGCTGG
>CAZYWY010000265.1:0-3642 GCA_964651605.1 uncultured Pirellulales bacterium
ACCCTGAAAAGAAATATCGACAAGGCCGGTTTTAACGAACGCTCGAAGGTCATCAGGGCTGATGTATTTAGTGCTGCTGAGACGCTTTCAAATTACGGTAGCAGCAGGTGCGAGCTGGTTTTTGTGGACCCGCCTTATGCGTTGACCGCCGAACTATCGCCGGATTCGCCCGTAACAAAACTGATGGAACTATTGTCCGAAAAGGTAAGTGACGGCGGCATAGTTATTCTTAGAACATATTCAAAAACTATTGTATTAGAACACTACGGAAGGTTAAAATTAGCCGAGAGACGGCAGTGGGGGACTATGACCTGCTGGATTTATACCAGAGAAAAAAATGACTAATAGAGAGGCAGCTATAAAAATCGTCAGACGTTTGCAGGGTGCAGGCTTTGAGGCATTATTGGCGGGCGGCTGTGTCCGCGATATGCTATTGAGAAGGCGTGCGCAGGATTACGATGTCGCCACGAACGCCCAGCCGAAGGATATTGTGTCACTGTTTCGGCGGACGTTGACGGTCGGGGCTAAGTTTGGGGTCGTTATTGTGCTGTTCGAGTCCCGGCAGGTAGAGGTGGCGACATTCAGGACGGAGACAGGCTATTGCGACGGCAGACACCCGGCGAAGGTAAAATTCAGCAGTGCAGCAGAGGATGCCGCCCGGCGGGATTTCACCGTCAACGGTATGTTTTATGACCCTGTAAAAAAGCAGCTTTACGATTATGTCGGCGGGCAGAAAGACCTTGAGAAAAAACTGCTGCGGACGATTGGCAGGCCTGATGAACGCTTCAGCGAGGATTATTTAAGGATGCTTCGGGCGGTGCGGTTTTGCACTGTGCTTGGCTTTGCAATCGAGCGGGCAACGTTCGAGGCGATATGCAAAAATTCAGACAAAATATCCAGAGTCAGCGGCGAGCGAATCTCAATCGAGCTGGAAGGTATTTTAACACATCCGAGCCGGACGAAAGGATTAGCTTTGCTGATTAAAAGCGGCTTATTGAAAGCGATTTTTCCTTCGCTAACCCAGCAGCAGACTCAGGCTGGTCTGGATACCATAAAAAAACTGCCGAAGCAGGCTGATTTTGCTCTGGCGTTGGCCTGTCTTTTTGCCAGCTGTGAAACTGAATATGCCCTCGAGCAATGTCAGGTTCTCAAACTCAGCAGGAATCAGACCAGGCACATACAATTTCTTTTGGAGAACCGGGGCAGGCTGCTCGATGAAAAATTATCTTTGGCTAATCTGAAAAGGCTGCTTGCTGCACCGTTTTTTTATGACCTTTATAAGCTGCATCGAGCGCTGCAGAAAGCAGGCGGCGAAAGTATGACGGCCTTGAATAAAATTCGCAGCAGAATAAAGGCCCTGGGTGGTATTGAACTTAAGCCGAAACCCTTACTGAATGGCTATGATTTAATTAAGCTGGGTGCTGTACCGGGGCCGGCTCTGGGAAGGCTGGCGGAAGAGCTTTACACCGCCCAATTGGAGGGAAATATCCACACCACGAAAGATGCTTCTCAATGGGCGGAAAAATGGCTGTCCAGGCACAAAATGAATGATAGATAAATAATACCGAATTTTATATGTGGCGCATTTTAATCTGAAGCGCAACGCTTCAGATTAAAATTTGGGTGAAAAATATCGTATTTAATATGGATTTGTTGAATAGACGCAAACCATCCGGCAAAAAAAATGAAAGCCTCGGCAGCAATCAGCCGATAATATACACAGGTGAAACTTTATGGATAATTCTCTCATTAACAGCACGGTTGAGCATGCAGATGATGGCGAGGTCAAACTCATCGGCAGTTATATAGCCTCGGCAATGGATATAGAAGATAAAATCCTCGTATCATCATATATTGATTATCTTGACCGCAAGAGCTGGCCTGCAGGTCTCGACCGTCAGGCGTTTGAAGCAATTACAAAATATCTGACTCTGTTAATTAAAGACACCAGAATGCACCAGCAGATGTTTCTGAATCTGCAAAACAGATTAAATACGAAAAATGAAAAACACAGTTAAAGATAATATTATTACTGACTTCGAGACAATGAAGTCATTTGAAGAATCAGCCAGAGATTATTATTTGCGGGTCTGCGCGGACCCGCAAGTTCAGGATGAGGTAACACGGAATGTTTTCAAAGAAATAGCTGGTGATGAACAGAAACATGTTGAAACAGTTGATAAAATCCTCGGCATAATCAAAAACAGCCTTTAATCGATAAACAGCACATCAGGTTTTTATTAGTCCAGTTTTATAAGAAATGTTAATCAGGACTTTCACACACTTTTCTTTGTTCCTTTCATTTAGTATAATGTGGTTGAGTTTGAGTATTTACAAAAATCAGAGCGATTTACTATGCTTGATGTAAATCTGAAAAAACTGACCGATGCTCAGCTTCTTGAGCGTTATACTTCGGGCGATGAGGCTGCTTTTCATGAAATCGTAACCCGTTACAAAAACAGTCTTTACGTATTTTTAAAGCAGTTTCTCAATCGTCAGGACCTCGTCGAGGATGTCTTTCAGGAGACTTTCTTACAGCTTTTTACCAGCAGAGAGAGCTTTGATACGAGTCGGCCTTTGCGCCCCTGGCTTTTCACGATTGCTGCGAACAAGGCCAGGGATTCTCTCCGAAAGTGGCAGCGAACACCGGCTATTCCTATCGGAACAATGGCAGATTCACAGGATTTGTCGTTCGATGAAGTCTTAAATGCAATCGCCAGCGATAAAACAACCCCTTCAGTTGAGCTTGAAAAAAACGAAAATGCACACAGGGTTAAGGAAATAATAGCGGATATGCCGGTAAATTTGCGCGAAATTTTGCTTTTAGCCTATTTTAATGGATTTTCTTACAAACAAATAGCTGATATTTTAAGTATACCTATTGGGACAGTGAAAAGCAGGTTACACACGGCGGTCGCCTGCTTTGCAAAATTATGGAAGGAAAACCGCGTCCCATAAGGGATTGCGGAGACCTGAAGGCATTGTCCGGGAGTAATTATTTATAATGAGTTCGCTAAGCACCGAATTAAAGCAATTATTATTTGATTATTGCATGGGGCAGTTGTCGCAGGAGCAAAACGCAGAGATTGAGACTCTGATTAGTACAAACCAGGAAGCGGCAGAGATATATCGCAGTTTTAAGGCAGCACTGAGTCCTCTTGACAATTTGGAAGTTGAGAATTGCCCGCACTTTCTCGTGGAGCGAACTGTCAATCTGGTAAATGAACATATCAGTTCAAGCCAGAAGCAGTTACAGAATCTGCTTGAGAAGGAACAAGCCAGAAGGATGCCTGTGAAAATAGGTTTCTGGCGTAATTTCAGCGAAATGGCAGCAGCGGCGGCAGCAATTCTGCTTATAGTCGGGGTTCTCGTGCCTACACTCGGAGCAGCACGCCAGAAATATATTAAAAATCTCTGCCAGGGGCAATTGAGCAGCATCTTTCAGGGTTTTAACAGTTATGTTGAGAATAATGACGGCCAACTGCCAGCAGTAAAAACTGCCAGCGGTTCACCGTGGTATAAAGTTGGTAATCAGGGTAATGAAAATCAATCCAACACACGGCATATATTTTTGCTTGTCAAGGGCAACTATGTTGATTGCCGTAAATTCTCCTGCCCAGGCTGCAAAAAAAGTGCTGATAT
>CAZYWY010000266.1:0-3629 GCA_964651605.1 uncultured Pirellulales bacterium
TTATACAATGGGCCCGCAAGGATTTGAACCTTGGACCAATGGATTATGAGTCCACCGCTCTACCGCTGAGCTACGAGCCCTAACGAAAAAAGTAAAAAACCACCACATACAATTAAGGAGTTATTCCTAAAGGACTCCACTTTTTTACTTTAGTTTGCTCAGTATATCACACCCTTGATTTTTTTGAAGTCTTTTTCGGGCCGCTTCTGCAAATCTTATCTTGTGAGTTTGAGAAACCTGCCGACTGTTGCCTTGGTGAAAGTGCCAGCCTGTAAGGGTGTGGTTCTCTAAAACTTTATCCGATTTTGCCCTCTCTTTTCATCTTTTTTTCAAATCGTTTTTCTTTCAGGGTTTTTTTTGCCTTTTTCTTTGCCTCTTTCTTGGCTTCGGTTCTTTGTGCCATAACCTATCCTTTCGTTAGTAACTTATAATCCTTTACAGAGTACCTCATATTTTATGATTCACATGCGTATTTAACAACCTCATTTTTTCGCTTATGCTTATTTTTTGCCATCACCTTCGTAATAGCTGGCGGGAGCGGATTGATGGTTTTGGTATAAGTTGGCGACGAAGATTACACAGGGATAATTATGCTTGCCATGCGGGCGAATTTTTTATACAATTATGATTATTGAAGGAAATTGTTTTAAGATTGGCCGAGAGGGTGATATATCTGTTACAGTAAGCCGTACTAACGGATGTTTTGGAGGACTACACGAAATGAAGCGATTAATAATTATTACCACAATCCTGATGTGTGTTGCGGTTTTCTGTCCTGCTCAGATGAGAGGGCGCAGACCCATCACACAAATGGTGATTCAGTTAAGTGAGCCTAACCTGACAGGTCCGGTCAGTTTCGAAGAAGCATTAGTTAAACAGAAGGATGCTAATCGACTGGTCCGGCGAAATCTCCAGCCGGCGCATTTAGGTCAGTTGGCATGGGCCGGTCTGGGCATAGACAGAAGAATTGCGAAGCAACCGTTACCAACAGAGCCGGTTTTTCCTCTGCGGTTATATATGGCCACCTCGGAGGGTCTGTTTGTATATCAACCCGTCGCACACAGGCTGGAGCAGGTTGTGGACAGGGATATACGCTCTGCGCTGGCTGCTGATACTCCTTTGCCTGCGCCGGTAGCCGGGGCCGGCTGTGATATTATTATTGCCGGCTCTGCAAGGTCGGTTTCCTCTATGTCGCTCAGCAAAGCCAGGGATTTTTTACTCACTGAGGCCGGACGAGCCTCACAGAATATCCAGTTACAGGCTGTTTGTCTGGACCTGCCTTATATAACCATCCCTGAATTTAATGCAAGGAACATCAGCCAGACCTGCCAGCTAACCAGAGATATGGAAGTATTTTGTATAATTAGTGTAGGTTTTATGACAGGGCGGATGGCGGTAGAACCTGCCTCGCAGGCGACGAGAACAACAACAAAAAAGGCTGCGATTATTGTACCTGCTCTGAATTTTCAGGATGAGGAATTTTTTGAAACGATAAATGCCTGTGAATCGGCGTCGATTCAAACAGTGGTGGCAAGCACAAGACGGGGGATTGTCAGGGGGGTACAGTTAAAACCTATTGATGTTGGTGTATTAGTCGGCCAGATAGAACCGGCAGATTTCGATTCGTTCATATTCATCGGCGGTCCCGGCGTTAATGATTTAGCCGGCGACCCTGCCGTTTTAAATATCGTTCGTGAGGCTGTGCGGCTCAAAAAGGTTGTTGCAGCCTCATCTACGGCTGCAATGCTGCTGGCCGATGCCGGCGTTGTTAAAGGCTTGAAAGTTACAGGCTACATCTCTGAACGAGACAGGCTCGAAAAGGCAGGAGCCACATATACCGGCACACCTGTCGAGCAGGACAGGAAAATAATCACATCCGGCGGACCTGCAGTGGCTGCTTTGTTCGCAAGGGTGGTTGTGAACGCCATTATTGCTGCAAAATAAACAATTCTCTGTTATTATCCACCTTCTTCGTGTTGTTCTTACCTGCCATAGTGGTTGGTAATCGGCAGGCGGCGGTCTCTGCCGAAGGCTTTCGGTGTAATTTTTACCCCCGGTGGTGATTGTCGTCTTTTGTATTCGTTTATATCGACCAAACGGATGACTCTACGAACAACATCTTCGGGCAGGCCTGAGTCAACAAGCAGCCAGACAGATTTGTCCTGTTCGACATAGCCTTCGAGAATTTTGTCGAGCAAGTCATAATCCGGCAGTGAGTCGGTGTCCTTCTGGTCTGGTTTCAGCTCCGCACTGGGCGCACGGGTGATTGTAGTCTGGGGTATGATTTCCCTGCCTGCGATTTTATTTATATGAGCTGCCAGTTTATAAACAATTGTCTTGGGGACGTCCTTGATGACCGCAAAGCCGCCGGCGGTATCTCCGTATAAAGTTGAATAGCCGACTGCGGTCTCGCTTTTGTTGCCGGTCGTCAACACCAAAGCACCTTTGTTGTTACTGAGTGACATAAGGATGCTGCCCCGAATCCGTGCCTGAAGATTTTCATAAGCTATGCCCTCGCTGCGCCAGCCTGCCACCGCACTTAAAGTCCTGTCGAACTCGTTGAGAACCGTCTCTATTGGAATCGTCAGGAATTCAATGCCGAGGTTTTGTGCTATTTTTTCGGCATCGGAGATAGTTTCTTTGCTGTTGAATTTTGTGGGCATTGTTATGCCTATTGTTTTGTCCGCACCGAGAGCAGCAGCGGCAATGCAGGCAACAACAGCCGAGTCAATTCCGCCGCTTAGGCCAATCAGCACTTTACTAAAACCGTTCTTGCGAACATAATCGCCCGTACCCAGAACAAGAGCCTGATAGACCTCATCTATGATATCAACAGGTTCAGGACTGGGCTGCTGAAGAGGATTGATGCGAACGGTGTTATTTGCATCAGCTATATCGGCGATGAGCAAATCCTCCTCGAAAGCCTTGGCTTTTATGACTATCTGCCCCGTTGAATCTGCAAACATACTGCGGCCGTCAAAAACCAGGTCGTCCTGCCCGCCCACAAGATTGCAGTATGCCACAGCACAGTTGAGCTTTTTTGCACATCTGCTTACAACATCCTGTCGTTGCTTGATTTTGTTCAAGTCGAAAGGCGAAGCTGATATGTTGGCGATTAGGTGAATTTTGCCGGCCCCGGCAAGCTGCTTGGTCAGCCAGTCAATTTCCCAAATGTCTTCGCAAATCGTGATGGCGACATTCAACCCGGCTATATTGATTACCAGCGGCTCGACGCCACTGCGAAAGTACCTGTGCTCATCAAAAACACCATAGTTAGGCAGTTGAGCCTTACGGTAATTTTTCAGGAGTCGCCCGCTTTGAATGACCGCTGCGGAATTATAGATACCACAATAAGAATCCTCGACAAATCCGACCACAAGGGTCTTATTAGGACAATCAGCGATGAGCTGCTCAAGAGCCGCCCCGCAGTCGGCGGAGAAATGCTTTTTATGCAGCAGGTCTTCCGGCGGGTAGCCGCAAACAGCAAGCTCCGGAAATAACAGCAAGTCCGCGCCGGCAGCAGTTGCAAGCTTATAAAATCGCCGCATCTTCCCGATATTGCCCTGAAGGTCGCCTACAACCGCATTAAATTGTCCAAGTGCTACACGCATAGTTTAGTCGATAGTCCT
>CAZYWY010000267.1:0-3626 GCA_964651605.1 uncultured Pirellulales bacterium
CGCATTTTTATTCCACCAATAATTAAATATGAAAACAAGCCATAACTGTCTTGCATTGTCTTCTTTATTGCTTAAATGTGCCTTGAAAAGCTCCTGGACATAGTTGTAGTTTAAATAATTGTGCTCGTAATAACTGCGATTTGTCAGAGAATCCCGGATTAAATCGCTCTGCTTAATCCATTTTGAAATCGGCACGGTAAAACCTCTTTTGTGCCGGTGCACAATTTGAGCCGGCAGATATGCTGATGCGATTTTCTTCAAAAGCCATTTGGTAGTCAAATACCTGATTTTATATATATCCGGCAGAGATAAAACCAGCGGAACCAGCCTGCTGTCGAGAAACGGCACTCTTACCTCCAGAGAATTCAGCATTGAAGCATAATCAACCTTTTTCATAATATCCTCTGCGAGATAATTTTGAATATCATTAAGCTGTATGGAAAGCAGACTGTTTTCGCTGTCACATCCGATAAAAGAATCAGCACTTATAAAATTATCATTTAACAGTTGCTGTCTTTGCCTGTCCCCGAAAGTGGACATCCAGTTCAGATGTCTTCTGTTCACGCAGGAATCATCGTCAGCCACGAATTTATTCATTTTAAAAGTCAAAGACAGTTTTTTCTCGGACGGCGGCAGCAAACCAACCAGATACTTCGCAGGTCGCATAAAAGTTTTTGGGCAATATCGTGCGATTTTGTATGCACTATATGTATCATAGCCGCCAAAAATCTCATCTCCGGCGTCACCGGACAGGCAGACAGTGACATTTCTTCGGGTAATTTTCGATAACAGATAAGTCGGCAGAACCGATGAATCGCCGAAAGGCTCATCCATATTTTCCACGATGAATTTAATCAGCCCTTCGTCTATCTGCAAATAATCGAAATGATGATTAGTATGAATATGCTCAGATACAAATTTCGAGTACTTCAGCTCATCGTAAGATTTATCCTTAAAACCTATTGAAAACGTATCAAAATTTTTATGCCTTTTGCTTATAATCGCCGAAATCAAAGATGAATCCACCCCGCCCGACAGGAAGCTGCCTACAGGCACATCGGCAATAAGCCTGCCCTCAACAGCACTGGTTATAATGCCTTCGACCGAATTAAGTCTCTGCTGCAGCGGATTATTGTGCTTTTTATGTATTTCTTCCTCCAGATTGTAGTATTTCGACAAAGTGACTTTTTTATCTTTCATGTCAAAGAGCATATTCTCCGAAGGCCGGAGCTTATAACAATTTTCAAATATAGTCAGGTTATTTCCGATGTATTTCTGGTAAAAATAGAAATTCAAGCCCGGTATGCTGGTTTTAAGATTTAATTTGTGCTGCCTTATGGCGTTGATAGATGATGCAAAAATAAACGCTCTGCCGTCAAAATAATAATAAAGAGGCTTTTTACCGAACCGGTCTCTGGATAGAAACAGGAAATTGTTCTGCCGGTCATAAATACAAAAAGCCCACATCCCATTGAACTTATTAACACATTCCGACCCCCATAGGTGATAACTTTTGAGTATAGCTTCGGTATCAGTATCGGATGTAAAATTATAACCTTTGCTCTTTAATTGTTCTCGCAGATGCAGGAAATTATATATTTCGCCGTTATAAACAATGACAAGATTCTCAAATTGCATCGGCTGATGGCCTTTTTCGGAAATATCTATCACAGACAGTCTTCTGTGCCCCAGAGAAACATTTTCATCGACATAGAATCCCTCATCATCAGGCCCTCTGTGTTTTATCGTCAGGGTCATCTTTTCTATTATTGATTTATCCGGCCAGTTGAAGCCTGTTATACCGCACATTTGTAGTTCTATGAGCTCAATACTTTCTGATAACATTCAATATATTGTTTAGCCACGCAAGGCCAGGTGAACCGCTCTGCCTGTCTTCTTGCAGCCAGTGACATTTTTTCCGGAAGCAGCCTGTCGCCGGCAAATTTTTTTATCGCCTCAGCCATCTGCACAGCCCCGGCCTGCTCCAGCACAATTCCATTGTCGGCAATCAGCTCATCCACGCCCTCGCAGCGGGTCGTTATAATAGGCAGTCCCGATGCCATCGCCTCGAGCATCGCATTGCTCATCCCCTCCTGCATACTGGCGCTGACATATATGTCACTGTCTCGATAAATCCCCGGCATATCAGCCGAGCCGACAAAACCTTTCATCTCTATACAATGCCCGATTTTTTTCTGCGATATTGTCTGTCCAAGCCTGTTCTGCTCGGCTCCGTCACCAACAATCGACAGGCGGATTTTACAGCCGTCTTTTACCAGAATCTCGACAGCATCAATCAACATTTCCATCCTTTTGGTTGCACTGAGCCGACCAACTGTTACCATTCTCAATGTGTCAGGCCTGGTCGGTGACTTAGCAGGACTGAACCGCTCAAGGTCAACACCATTCGGGATTACTTCTATATTTACACCGGGCAGGAAATTCAACGCCCGCTGCTTAAGAGCCTGGCTGGGAGTAACGAGTATGCAGGCTTTTTTCCATATCGCCTTAAAAACCGGCCCTAAAATTTTATAGTCGAGCTGCAGCCTGCTATGTCCGCCCGGCACATCCGAGCCACGAAGTGAAATTATATAAGGCAGTTTTGCTGCGCTGCGGTAACATAGCCAGCCGGTAGGAAAACCGAAAAAAGCGTGTGCCAGGTCGTATTTATTTTCACGCAGCAACCTGCGATAATGAAATCCTGCTTTTATAAGCCATTCGATGACTTCGCTTTTCCGCCAAAACTGTAGTGACTTTTTGTGAATGCCGACCTTGTAGAACGTGACATTATCTGCAAATTGCTCCTTAACAAGTCCGCCTTTAGGGGCTGAGGTCAGGACATCGAGTGACAAATCACCTCGACCCGCATATTGCAGCAGCAACTGCCGGCTGGCGTTGGCTCCCCCGCCGCCAATGGGCGGAAACTCAAAATTGAGCATCAAGATTTTCAGGACCTGTCCTTTAATTCAAAAAGCACAAACTGGTCATATTTATTGACGATTTTGTAGTTGTGACGGATAAAATCCCGCATTGGCTTCATCGCACGATAGCGGTCCGCCTCACCGTCCGTGTAAAAAACGGCAAGACGCTGAGCATATTTCTCATCGAAATCATCGATTTGCGTGTCACTGCCCTGCTTCAGAGTAAAATCGTACCAGGCCACTCGCTCGTTAAGGGGATATTTTGTATCTGTCGGCCAGAGCGGCAACGGCGGCCTGTCGTTGGGAAATTCATATTTCCGGCTGTCAACGATGAACACGGGCTTTTTCTTATTAAAAGTCACAAGCAGATTATTCATATCCTCCGCCAGTGTTTGTGGAGTTTTTGTGTGCATGCTGCTCTCAAAAGCGGCAGTCGCAGGGCAAAACCGCTGCGCCCGAATGTAAATGCCAGGGAACCATCCCCACACAAACATTCCGTCGTCCGGGCTGGAATGTTCGCGGATATAATCGCCCACCACCTGCCAATAATACATTTTGCCGCTCTTAATATCCTGCACCTCTTCCCATTTCTGCACATATCCTCTTGACCTTTCGCCGTAAGAAGCACCGTTAAATGGACTGACGGTTATGCCGATGACGACATGCAGTGACATCGCTATCATAATGCCAAGTCCCGCCACTCCG
>CAZYWY010000268.1:0-3624 GCA_964651605.1 uncultured Pirellulales bacterium
CTTTGGCATCAACCTTATCAGTAATTCTATTGCCAATCCTGTCAAAATGCTGATGAAATCTCGTGGCATGAGCAAAATGATTATTCTGATTTTGGACATTCGCCCCTTCTGGTGATGCCTTTGGTTGTTCGTTTATTTTTGCCTTTTTGGCAACTCGCTCGGCAATGATTGAAAGCTCTTCAGAAGAAAAACAGGATACGCTGTTACGGATATTTTTCGAGCCGAAAAGGTCTTCGACCATTTCCTGAACAGTCTGGTATCTGTCTTTCGGGTCTTTTGCAAGTGCCTTTTTAATAACATGCGCAAAAGGCTCTTCTATTTTATTCAACTCCGGCGGAGCTGTCATATGTTTCATCAGTATCTCGGCAGGGCTGGCTCCATTAAAAGGAACATCGCCTGTCAGCATTTCATACAACAGCACGCCGAGTGCGTAAATATCTATGGAAAAATTGTACTTGCCTTCTCCTATTTCAGGCGCCATATATTGCACTGTCCCGACGGTTATGGTTTGCCCGCTGTGCCTGCTTGCGCTGATAGCCTTGGTAAGGCCATAATCACCGACCTTTACATATCCGTTTTCATAAAAGATATTTCCGGGTTTGAGGTCACGATGTACTATGCCGCACTCGTGCAGGTATGAAAGGCCTTTGCCGATTTCGCGTATAAAGAAAGCTGCCTTCTGTGCGCCCAGCCCGCCGGGAGATTCGGCCAGCAATGTCCTCAGCGATGGGCCGGATATATATTCCATTATGACAAAAGGCTCGCCCTTGTCGTTGTATTTTACATCGAATATCGCAACCAGATGCGGGCTTTTAAGATTCATACACTGGGTAATGCCGCGAAGCTCAATCTGCTCATAGCTCTGGACGGCTTTAATGGCAACCTCTCTGCCACTGTCACTGAGAGCATAATAAACCTCTCCGAATCCGCCTCGGCCTGCTGCCCGCTGGATTGTATAGCCCTCCAGTGGCCTATCTCCATGCTGGTATCTGTACCTTTGCATTTTCCTCTTATCGAATTACGTATGTTTCCATATTGTTAAATTCATTACCGGGCTTCCGTTATAACGAATGAAATATTTCCCGTCCTGATTTGCTTATTTAAAGGAAGCCCCTGTTTCAAATCAACAGATTCATCGTTTATCGTGACTTGTTTGCTGCTCTTACAAAGTAACAATCCATTGTGAATATATAGCGTTAGTGCTTCATCGCCGGATTCGGTACGAATATGATTTGCCTGCGAAGGCCCGATTAAAATGTCACGATTCATCAGGATAATTTGCCTGATGTCGGCACGTGCAAGCCTGGCGCCCGATAAGTTAATAGTTGCTGTAGTACTGGCGTGGTTCGGTATGCCAAACTTAATCCGGCATCTTGACGACAGGGCAATGCAATCGCCGTTCACAAGCAACTTCTCAGTTGTTGAAGCATCGTTGACTCGAATCATACCGGGTGAACGAATGAAATAATCATCTTCAATCCGCTCGATTGTCGCAACAGGAAGGTTCGGGTCAGCCATCAATCCAATGGCAGGTCTTGCTGAAGAGCTTACCGGTCCTATACTTACAGAACTATCCCTTAATACAAGAAAACTACCCACGCCGTCTATTTGTAAAATAAATTGTGAAGATTTCAGGACATCGTTACGCGGATTTTGCTTTAAAATATTCGCAATCCCGGGCGAAGTTGATTGCTGCTGTTTAGATACAAGAGCCTTTTCTTGCTGAAACTGATTGATACTGACTTCATCGGATGATACTTCTGAAACTGTTGAGCCAATGGGGCTTGATTTTAGCTCATCAAGCAGCTCCGCTGCCTGCTTAGTCTGGCCAAGAATATTTTCAAGCCACTTTGCAGACGGGCAAATTGTAAGAATTTGCCTAAGCAGCGGAATCGATTCATGCAAACGACCAGCAGCTATGTATTCGGATGCCAGCCGGGTCTTACTGAGCATTGTGCCAAGTTCTGAAATGTCACTGCTATAATCAACCATCGGCGAAATCTTCTGCCATAAACCTTGTGCAATATCGATTTGGCCTTTCTCGAAATTTTCCTTAATTCTACCGGCGGCAAGAGCTTTTATTCTCACAATAAGCTCTACTACTTTGTCGTTTTTGCAATTTGCAAGCTGTACCTGCCGAATAATATCAATCGCATTCTCCAGACAATTATGTCCCAAGGCCTGCTCGGCCTTATTTAGTGCATCCTCTATCTGTACTCGCATCGCAGCAGCCTGTTGTAAAACAATTTCAGCCTCATTATCATCTTTTTCAGTTTTTTCAATTATTTTCTCACCGACAGAAAGCCAGCCGTTTTCAATTTGCCTGTCGGCCATAGCAACGTTGAACGAGCGATATTTTTCCTTGAGCCTTATTTGTCCCATTTCAGAGCAGATTTGCGAACGCAATTTAGCCACCTCTTCGATATTTCCTGCGAGTTTTTCAGCTTTGTTACAATCAGATAAAGCTAATTGCAATCGCTGGTTATTAAGATTATCCAAGCCTCTTTTGGCGAATGCCCTCGCCAATTTACCTATCAGCTTCTGCCCGCGGCTATGCTCCCTGAGCCGCCCGGAGGTGATTATATCATAAGCCTCATCCAGTCGACCATCGGCTACCGCACTTTCGGCCTGTTTCAGTAGTAGGATAAGCACTTTTTACTCCCAAAATTGTCTTTCGTATATCGTGTTTCGCCTTTAATATGTCGCCCTATGACATACAAGATACGACCTGCGAGACATGATTAGTAAACAACTACGTTTTTTTTATTTTACACTAATCTAAATCACTTTTCTAATAGTTGTTTAGATTTTTGGTTTTACCTGGCTTGACTTGCAACTTGCTGAATGTTCTCCTTCTGTTGAAAATAATCATTAACCTGAATAAGTAAATCCTCCTCGACTACCGGAGCTGTATCAATCTCCTGAACAAACTTGCTCTCGTGAGCTAATACACGCTCAGCAACATCAAGACGCTTTTTAATCTGCGCAATAAGCTTTTCGGTTTGTGCCATTTTGCTGTTATCAACCTGAATTTTCGAGCCTATTGAAGCTGCCTTAACAATCCTGTACTGACAGGCCAGCGACTCAATCTTATCTTCGAGAATACGCTTGTTGGAGCGGGTTTTATCCAGTGCTTCTATAGCAGCATTAAGTGAATTCTCACGAGTACTCAACAAACGTTGTTGACTTGCAAGAACAACCTCGCTCTCTTTATATTGTTCAAATCGCCGAGCCAGGTCATCTGTCACGTAGCTTCGGGAATATTCCTTTCCGCCATAAGTAAATTGAGCCTTCGGCTGTGCAAGGTCATCACACAACTTTGCAATCTGTACTTTTTCCTTTGCCATAGATTCCTCGCCGGCGGCGATATCTGTTTTTAGAGCCGCAATTTCCACTTCTTCCTGTGCTATCAGCCGGATATTCGCATGCATTTCAGGAATTATTTCTTCAAGAATATCCCGGGCGCGTTTGAGCTCAAATTCTATAGGCACAGAATCTTTAACTGCAGCTCGAACGGACTTAGCTGAGCTATAAATATAGCTCACCAAATCTTTGCCAAAAATGGCTCCTCCAATTAAAATACCCGCGGCAACAACCAATACACCTGTTTTTAACAATTTCATA
>CAZYWY010000269.1:0-3579 GCA_964651605.1 uncultured Pirellulales bacterium
TCATAAAAACCTTCCTTAAAACATTCGCTACTTTCCTATTCTTCCAGATTATATCCGAATTTTGAACGGCGACAATAGAAAAAATCAGGGGTCAGGGGTCGGGGTTCAGTTACCAGTAGTCGGGGGCCGGTAGGTCTTTTTTATGCTGAACCCTAAAACCTGAACCCTGACTACTCCTGTCTGTCCGCTAAACGCTGAACGCTAACCCGATGGACGAGGGACGAAAGACGATGGAAGATGCACGATATACAAAATAAGACTCCCTTAATGTACCCGGGCTTCCCGGAATACAGGAGTTCTTGGCTTGGCCATCCTTCGGCTTCGCTCAGGACAGGTTTATGGCGTCGGCTGAACGGAGATTGTCAAATCAGCCAGTTTATGCAGGCCGGTTGACAGCTTGGCAATATCGACATTTTCACCTCTGATATGAACCGTAACGCTGACTATTCCGGGCCCGACCACGCCGGGTTCGGGGTCAAACGTTGCAGTCCAGGTCCCGCCCGCCGCTGAAGCTGGCGTAATCGTTGCGCTGAGCGTACCCTGGAAATTCAGAGAGAACGAGAAAGAGGCCTGGCCGACCAGTGTAACAGCAGGCCAACTCGAACTGCTTTTCGGCACGTAATATACGATACCTGTACTATATTCGGTCTGCACAGGCGGGACAACAGCACCTGCCTGCTCATAAGCGCCCATATCAACAATAGTCTGCTGAATCCTGGCGGCGCCATCGAGGTCAACCGGCAACAACTCTGTTGTATTGCTGTCATTGTCCAAATCAGCTACATCTTTTGGCAAAAAGGCATTATTTGCATCATTTATACATGGCGAACTACTCTGGAGCCGATAATTGCCGTTAATCCACAGGCCTTCTATACTCCGGGCGCCGGGGCTAACGAAAAGCGGCTTGGCATCTATATTGCCCGTTCCAATCCCTGACCAGCCGCCTTGTATGTCACTGTAAAAAACCCAAGTTGTATTAGGATGATTTGTGTGGATTTCATCGCCGCCGTTGTAGAGGATACTGTTTTTGATGACAAGGTAATTAGAGACGGGCGACAGCCAGGTCAGACTGGTTATTGCCATACCTTTCGGGGCAACATTATCTGCAATTGTGCAGTTTTTAATTGACGTGGTACTGCCCAGATTATAAATAGCCGAGCCTCCGATATATTGTGCCTGCTGTGCAAAATTACCAACAACAAGGCAGTTGGTTATATCAATTGCAGCCGAATCACCGTACAACCCGCCGCCGAAGACCAGTGCATTATTACCGCTGATGACACAATTTAATATCGACAAAGAGCCTTTTATGCAGGCTATTGCGCCTCCGAAGCCGCCTGTATTGCCGCTAAATGTGCAATTTAGTATTGTCGGATTTGCATTATTGATATACAAACCTCCGCCCGACCGGTAAGGAATATTGCCGTCAGCCTGGCCGCCGGTAATTATAAAACCGTTCAGCCTTGCCGCACCTGAGCAGGCGCTGACCACATGATAGCTGTTATCGTCTTTGTTGAGTATGCCCAGGATGTCGTCTCCGTTAAGGTCTCCACTGAGGAGCGTAGCATAAGTTTGTGTATCACGGGCATTGGGGTCAGGCTGTCCGTAACCGGCGTAGCCCCCGATAAGACTTACGCCGCTGGTGAGGCTGAAAGAGGCACACCTGTCACCGAGTGTTGCCTGCCCACCATTGTCTGGTTTGTAGGTACCCTCAGCCACTTTGATAGTATCCCCGGAAACAGCGACAACCAGAGCGTCCTGTATATTTGTAAAGGCAGTGGCCCAGCTTGCTCCATTGTGAACCGGGCCTGGAGCATCCATATCAACATAATATTCCGTTGGACGATCATTAGAATCGGGAATTTCTTTTACAGAAAAACAAATATCAAACTCAAGAAATTTTTGTGTACATTTGAAATGCCATTCGCCCGGCTCAAGCGGTCCGAAGCTGCCCTGTAAGCCGCAGACAAACTGGAGTGGCCAGACCGCAGGGCAGAAGCTTGGCGCCGGCTCTTTAAACCAAAGCTCGATGACCTTATTTTCAGTATCTATGGAAATCATTTCTGTACCACGGTAAAACAACCGGGCTTCGCAAATACTCCCAAAAATGCCGGTCGGCCCTGAGAAAGAAATTACATCAGTAGAACCGGGGCTTTCCGGGGCAATAGTCCACTGAGTCGGACGAAATATGCCACTCATCCACGAAACACTTTGTGCAGAACAGACCGAAATCAAACAACAACAAAACAATACTGATAAAACTCTGCTTTTAGCCTCCATGTTCATTTTCCTTTCAACTCTGTGCCTTTTATGATTGAAATGATGACGTGTAAAATTTCGACTGGTACAATAAATGCACCGCATACAGATTCTCTGAGTTGCGCATTGTGCCGATGTGAACAAGCATTCACGCCTCCATACATTACCCATACACTCCTATTTTATAACATCTTTCTTATAGAGCTTATCCTGATTGTATATTTGCTTTATATTATCAACTTGTCAATACAATTTTGCATAAGAATTTTGCTTAAATTTAAAATTATTTCCCATACCAATTCTTTTAATGAAAACAGGTTGAAATGTTGTATATACGGCTAAAAAACTGGGGAAAATTTGTTGTTAAAAAAGGATTAATAACAATTTAGCTGTGAAAATTGTACAAGCAAATGATTTAACTGCTTACTGAGCAAGCAATTATTGAACTAATTAGCTGAAATACAGTCCGTTAGCAGGATAAGTTCTGAAATTCAAAACTGTCTTTAAAGACCATTTTGAAATCATATACATCGTTGAAATCATCGATGGAATCGGTCGGCTGTGCGCTCATCCACTCATTTTTTATCATAAGATATACAATTTGGCCAAAATCCTGGGTTTTTTCTATTCCCCAGCCATTAAGCACCAACAACGCCAGTCTGCCCCATTTTTCAAGCGCCAGTTTTTTCAGCCCTTCGCAGAGCAACTGGCCGCTGACGTGCCTCGGCTCGCTGGTAATTTTCTTGGCTG
Source organism: uncultured Pirellulales bacterium (assembly GCA_964651605.1). Classification (GTDB taxonomy): domain Bacteria; phylum Planctomycetota; class Phycisphaerae; order Sedimentisphaerales; family Anaerobacaceae; genus JAFGPS01. The sequence goes on from CAZYWY010000269.1 coordinate 3,010, forward strand.
TGTAGCCCAGCCCTTCATAAACAAACCGTATGGCATTTATGGAATACCTGGCGTCTTCTCTGGCGACTTGTTCGATATTTTTCTTCATCAAACTCCTGTTACAGCCGAACCTTCATCGGCGATGGTTCAATTCTAATACATTATCCATTCTAAAAAATTGAACCACTAAAGTCAACCAATTCACTTATGTTGTTATTCTCACTTAGCGTCCCTCTGCCTGCGGGGCAAAATCCTGCCGGTTGCCGTTGTATGTCGTTACCGTGTATTCAAACGTCTGCTTTTTGCCAGGCTCGACTTTCAGCTCGAATCTGACCTTCCTGACATCATACTTTTTGTAGGGCGTTGCACACTCGAAAGTCCAGAACTCCATCCCAAAATCACGCGTGATTTCAATTACAGCAGGGACCCGGCCTGCGTTGGTGATTTCGATTTTCCAGGTGCGAATCTCGTCCCAGCCGGAGATGTCACCATCCGTCTCGAAAAGATAATTGTCGGTTTTATAATCCATCAGGGTGGGCTTGACCTCGACTAATCTTGCTTTGCCGAGGTTCAGCTCGACCTCTTCATTAA
>CAZYWY010000270.1:0-587 GCA_964651605.1 uncultured Pirellulales bacterium
CAGCGTCTCTCGTTATACGGTAACACTCGCTTTTAATAAATTCATCCATTTCTGTCTTTTGTTCTTTGGATAACTTTCTGTAGTCTAAAATCAAAATAATGGTTTTCTCGACTTCGCTTTCACTCTTGATTTGTGAAATAAAGTATTGAAACTCTTCAAAAGATAATATGTCGTGAATTCTCTGATCTGACAATACTCGAAGGAGAACAGGATAGGGGACTATTGAATAAGGTATTCTTTTCTTGCGAATTTCAAAGTCAGATAGAAACTCGTCCATAAAAAACTCTTTGTTCTCATAGCTCAGATACTCATCTGCTTTTTCAGTAAGACGCACCTCCATTTTTTGTCCGGTACATGAGCGTTCGATAAAACCGAAAGTATCCAAGTTGACCAAAACTTGTTTCCTTATAGACAGATGGCTTCCTCTTCTACCTCCTATTTCTTGGTTTAATTTTTCCAGATTTGCGTTGGTAGCTGAAAAAACATTTTTATCATCCGAAAGTTTCTGTATTCCCAACAATGCCTTTGTTATTGCAGAATGGTCTGTTTTTTCCGCTTGAACAAGATGCCAACCACGATAGGTATCC
>CAZYWY010000270.1:597-3572 GCA_964651605.1 uncultured Pirellulales bacterium
TAAATTTTTAAAATATTCTTTTAACCTTTCCATATTAACCCCCCCCATTTTTTAACCGCTTATTCGCTATTAACACGTACTCTTTATTAGAATCACAGCCTATAAAATTTCTGCCGAGTTTCTTTGCTGCCAGCGCGGTGGTACCTGCACCCATAAAACAATCCAGTACCAAATCACCCTGGTTGCTGCTGGCTTTTATTATTCTTTCGAGCATTTCGAGAGGCTTTGGTGTAAGGTGAGGCAGTTTTGGCGTTTTACCATTCACCTTATTTTTATGGCGTTCACTTGTTATATGCCAAACCTCTCCACACAACTTTCCTTTAGAATTGGGAAACCATCTTTTCCCATTTTTCAAAATACCTTTTTTCTTCGCATGTGATATTCTCTCTGTGGATTCATATGGCAATCTTATATCGTCTGCGTTAAAAGTGTAATTGTCGCTTTTCGTAAAAAATAAGATTGTTTCCTGACCATTAGCATATTTTTTTGTGCCGTTTGATAATCCATCACGTTTATCCCAGGTAATCCAGTTTCTGAATTTAAATCCGTGCTTTATAACGTGTGACAAAATGAAGGCACAGTTAAATGGCGTGTTGAATATATACAAACTTCCGGTTACTTTTAGTTTGGGGAATAAGGCATCAATCCAGGAAAAGGTAAATTTTAAAAAATCTTCATGAGAATCAAAAGCATCCCATAGTGCTTTGTTCATAAAATAAGGTGGGTCAACAACGGCCAAATCGATAGAGCCGTCTTCGATTCTTTTCAGAAATTCCAGGCAGTCAGCCTGATAAATTTTATTTGCATTCAGCATAATCAAAAAGAGATTCCAATTTTGCATTTATGACTTTCTCATAGCTTTTGCTAATCTCATAACCGATAAAATTCCTCTCCAATTCTTTGGCAACTTTCAATGTTGTGCCGGATCCTGCAAAGGGGTCCAAGATAGTTTCTCCAACATAACTGAATAATCTAATGCATCGTCTTGCCAATTCTTCAGGCATAATTGCAGAGTGTTTGCCAAACGCTATATCGCCTTTACTTGGTATCGGAATATTCCATATTTGTCTGGTAAATTCCACCCATTCCTTTTCACTTAATCTGCTCTTTTCCTTGACGTCTGCCGGCAAATTGTTCTCTGGAATCCCATCTTTAACATAAACTGCAATAAATTCGATTGTATTCTGGGCGTAGAAATTTCTCGGATACGGGTAACTGCCGAACATTAACTTTTTACTCGGATTCGTTCTGTTCCAGATGTATATGTCCAATAAATATAATTCTGTTTCGCTCAATATGGACTGTTCTATATCACTGTTTATATCAAAGATATGCCTGTTGTGGTGAGTATTAAGATTTCTTTTTAGAATCGGCATTAAGGGAGAGTTTATAACAAGTTTGCCGTTAGTTTTCAGAACTCGCTGGCATTCTTTCCAGACTTTTAATATTTCTGCAATATAGTTTTTGTAGTCGGCTATATCTCCTATTTGGCCATCTATTTTTTCAGACTTTTTGTTTTTCTGATAACCATCTAATGAATAATCCTTAATGTTAAAATAAGGCGGGCTTGTAACCACTAAATGAACAGAGTTGTCTGGCAACTCTGTCATTTTTCTTGAATCTTTATAAAAAACTTTATTTATATAATCTGTCATAAAAACCTAACCCGGCGTAGCCGGAACCAAAAATGTTATTGAAATCACTATTTCTGTGTCATAAAATGGCACCATAATAAACACCCCTTAAAGGGGAACATTGGTGTTTGAGTCCAACACCTACAATCACCTGATTATATCAGGAGGCTTTAAGCCAATACCTTTTAAAGTGGACTCCATAGTTCAGTTTTGTTTCGTCGGCCCCTTCAACCCTGTTTTGGGGGAAGGGGGTTTTTTATTCACATTGCAAAATATCTTGACCATTTTGCGCAAGATTTTATTAATAAGATACTAAATGGTATTCGTCAAAAAATCTATCGCCTCCTTCGGGCTGCCGGCCTGCATTAGCTGTTTTTCGCTGCGAGGGTCGTCTTTGGCCATCAGTTTCACCAGCGGCTGCCAGAAATCACCTACAAGTATAATCTTTTTATCCTCATCGAGAAAGCCCTTGTTTTTTATTTCCCAGATTTTTGCCAGCTCCAGCAGCGTACCTGTACCGCCGGGCAGGACGATGTAATTTTCGCCCAGTTCCAGCAGTTTATTCAGTCTTTCATCCAGATTGGCGGTTACAATTTCACTGCTGATATATTTATTTGGCCTGCTGTTCTTAAATGCTGAGCAGGTTACGCCGATGACCTTTCCGCCGGCCTGGGCTGCTGACTGAGCCGCTGCGAGCATTGTCCCGCCGTAGCCGCCGTTGGCGATTGTAAATCCTGCACGGGCCAGAAGCCCGCCTGTTTCTTCCGCCAGTTCATAAGCCGGCTCGCCGGGCTTACTACGCCCCGAGCCGAAAATAGTTATCGTCTTTTCCACTATTTTGCCTGACTATGCTCTTTGATATATCGTAACAACCCAGCCGAAAGCAAAATTGCTCTGTCGCGTTCGGACAGTTCTAATTTTCCTGTGAAACTGAACGAGCCATCCGCCTTTGTGATTGTTACAGTGTCACTTGCTTTTATTGATTCAAGCAAATTATCAATTTGGAGATCATCGTCCTGCTGGATTTTGTCGTAATCAGCCGGCTCGGCGAATTCGAGCGGCACAATGCAGAAGTTGAGCAGGTTGGCCTTGTGGATTCGCTCGATGCTCTTTGCGATTACTGCCCGGACGCCCAGATACATCGGGCATAGTGCTGCGTGCTCTCTCGATGAGCCTTGTCCATAACTTTCACCGGCTACAACGATACCGGCGATGCCTTTACTTTTTAGCTCAAGTGCGCGTGCGGCAAAGGTCGGTTTGCCTTTTTCATTGAAGCAGTTAAAGACCACCTTTGCATATTCCGGCACATTCGAGCGCAGCTTCAGGAAAGTTCCCGCCGGT
>CAZYWY010000271.1:0-3571 GCA_964651605.1 uncultured Pirellulales bacterium
ATGCGAACAAGCAGACGCAAAAATAAAAGCTACAGATTTTTCAGAAGGACGTTGGCTGGTGACTTTTCCATAATCAGCTCGAACTGGTGCAGAGAATCGGACAGCTTGTCAAGTTCGTCCGATTTGTTCACTGGTATATTGTATGTCCCTTGCTGTTCGAGCCTGTCCAGGACGAATGTCACTGTGATTTTATCCGTGTCAATAGCCGGCTGATAGGCGAAATCCCTGTCTTTGCTGCTGCTGACCTCCGACAATACATCCGATTCCGACAGCTCGTACAAAATTTGTCTGACCAGACGGACCGGAATATCCAACTCGTGCGAAAGCACAGGAGCATCGGCGGGTTTCTGGCCGTCGCAGAATCTTTTCACCAGCCGATGTACGATAAGCAGTGACAGCAGCTTTTTGAATTTTCTGCTGACCGACAGACAGTCCGGCTCGAACTCATAAGTCTCTACGTTCTGATGAGCGAACGACACCTCGGCGCCGAACAGGACAATCAGCCAACTGACCTGCAGCCAGATGAGAAACAATGGCAGTGCTGCGAAACTGCCGTAAATAGCGCCGTACTTAGCCACGCCGATTTGAAAATTTATATAGACCCACTGGATGAGCAGGAAAATCGTGCCGCCGACGATGCCGCCTGTAAGAGCCGATGTCAATTTCACCTTTGTGTTCGGTATAAAGGAGAAAATGAATGTGAAAACAATCCAGACCGTTATATAGGGCAGCAGCTTCATCGGCAACCAGAACGCCGGTCCAAGATTCTGCAGCAGAGGAATTTTTTCTACCAAACTATGAACCTGGTTATTGACGAAAATATTTGCGCTGCCGGATATAACCAGAAGGATAGGACAGACCAGAATCATAGAAAGGTAATCTCCGAATTTTCTGCCGAGGCTTCTGGATTTCATCACGCCCCAGATATCATTGAAGGAATTTTCGATAGTGCCAAGCACGTGTATTATCGTCCAGAACAGAAACGCCGCGCCCACGCCGGCGACAATGCCGCCGCTTGTGTTTTTAAGTAAGTTGTCGGCGAAAGCAATGATTTTTTCAATTACCTCCTCCTGCCCTTTCATCCTCTCCAGCAGTTGCTTCGCCACCTCTTTTTGCAGGCCGAATCCTTTGGCGATTGCGAACATTAGTGCAACAATCGGCACCATTGAAAGCAGCGAGTAATAAGTTAAAGCGGATGCACGGAATCTGCATTTGTTCTCGTCGAATCCGCGAACAGCCAGGACAACTATTCGTATAAGGCGTATGACGAATGATTTGCTGCGCGAATGGTCTTTCAGTCGAATCCGCCATAAATCCGTTTTAAGGAATTTCATCCATTTTGCGAACATAATCAACCCTTTCCTGCAAGAGGGCTATAAAATTCTGCTCAACTGTACCAGATTATATTGAAATACACAGAAACCTTCAATTTTTACTTTTCTCGCTTTTGCACCTTTTAGCTTTTTATACTGATTGTGAATATTTAATGCGCTGAGCATATAAACTCAACTCATGTTCTTATGGCAGATGACTGTTCCTGAACCAGTTCTTACTAAATCCGTTTGTCGAACAAAGTATGCTCAGCGCAATTATTAATCACAAATGATATTACACTTTTTTACCTTTCCGGCTTTTTCACTTTCTGCCATTTTTTACTTTTTACCTTTTACTTTTTTTACCGATGACACTTGCAAATTATTCCTCAAGCCTTAAACTAAGAAGCTATGAGCGAATAGAGGATTCGGTGGGGCAAGCCCCACCCTACCAGACTTTATTCTGCGAAATTCTCGAAAGAATCAAATTTCCAGTAAAATTGTCTTGGGAAAAGGATTTTTTGACTGTTCAAGATGATTTTGGTAAGGTTATTGATGCTGTACGGAGAAAATTATGTTGTTTAAGAGTGTAAATGGGAAATCCCAGATTAAATATAACTTGAGACATCTGTATGAAAGGGCGAAAAATTGAGTTCGGTTAAGTATATTGCTTTTATTGCGGCATCAATTTTTGTCGTGTCAGCTTGTATTGCGGCTGAAAATAAAACTCCATCTGTAAAAAAGGAAGTTTTCGGTAAAACCAACGATGGAAATGATGTTTATGTTTTTACACTTAAAAACAAAAATGCCCTTACGGCGAAGGTTATGGAATTAGGGGCGCATCTTATCCGCCTTGAAGTTCCGGATCGTGACGGAAAGTTCGCTCCTATAACAACGGGCTTCGATAATTTACAGCGTTATAGAAACACGTATGACGGAGGAACTATAGGAAGATACGCTAATCGTATTGCTAATGCAAAATTTACGATAGATGGCAACGAATATAGAGCTACCTCAAACCTTCACGGCGGCCGTAATGGTTTCCATACTGTTTTGTGGAAGGGTACTGAATTTCAAAATGATAATGAGGCCGGAGTGAAATTGACTTATCTCAGTAAAGATGGCGAGGAAGGTTATCCCGGCAATCTTAAATGTACCGTGACTTTTACCCTGACAGATGAAAATGAGCTGAAGATTAACTACGAAGCAACAACGGACAAACCAACGGTTGTTAATTTTACGAATCACAGCTATTTCAATCTGGCAGGAGCCGGAAACGGCCAAGTTATGGCTCATGAAATTTATATAAATGCAGATAAATATACCCCCTTCGACCGTTCACAAATTCCAACGGGTGAAATCAGTCCTGTAAAAGGGACGCCGTTTGACTTTACTGAGCCGAACACAATAGGCTCAAAAATCTCCGGATTAGGACGAGGAGGTTATGACCATAACTATGTGATTAATGGCTGGAACGGCACTAAACTCATACTTGCCGCACGTGTTTCTGAACCTTCCAGCGGCAGAGTTATGGAAGTTTTGACTACAGAACCGGGAATGCAGTTTTATACAAGCAGAGGTGAAGCCTTCTGTCTTGAAACTGAGCATTATCCTGATTCCCCCAATAAGCCGGAATTTCCGACTACCATTCTGCGTCCGGGTGAAGTGTTCAAATCACAAACTGTATATAAATTCTCTACAAAATAGTTTTCGGCACACGTATGAAAATAGCCACGTAGCTTTGTAGGGTGTGCACCGCACACCATATCAAATTAAAATGAACGTTGTGCCTTGCACAACCTACTTCAATTTTTACTTTTTGTACCTTTTACACTTTTACGCCTTTGGGCTTTTCACTTTTTTTACCGATGACACTTGCAAATTATTCCTCAAGTTTTAAACTAATAGCATAATGGCGAAGAAATCAAAATCGAATCCAGCAAAGAAAAATCGGTGGAGCGTTGCTATGCGTTACGCTTCAGATTAAAATTTAGGAGTAAAAAAATGCAAGGAAATCAAAATATATCATATTGGATTGATGAGAAGAGAGCGAAAGTCTTTAATAGAATAATACAAAAGCATATTCTATCATTAAGCGTGGGATATTTGATAAATGGTGAGGCAAAAGCGTGTTGGGTTTCTGGCTTCCTTGTTTATACTAAACGTCTATTAATATGGATAACTGCAGGACATGTTTTATCATCACTAGTCCTTAAACAAGCGTACCCTGGTTATTTTTCGGTAGTTGGTAGCCCGTG
>CAZYWY010000272.1:0-3555 GCA_964651605.1 uncultured Pirellulales bacterium
CAGTTGCATCTGAATATTCCACTGCCGCCGTCTGTTATCAAAATATCGGGACCACCCCGACCACCACCGAATGAAACATCATCAAGCAATGATTCAGGACCAGCCATCCAAAGCACGCCGGCACCCGAACTCGGTGAAACAGAAATTGAAGTTACAATATTCTTTCCGCCTTTTGGTGCAATGATAGCTCCGACAGGCTCTCCGCCGGCTCCTGCACCGCCTTGCACGGAAATTGAAGTTCTGCTTGGATGTAAGCCAATTAGAACAGTATTGGCTTTAAGTCTTACCGGCTCGGAGAACCTATATGTTCCCATCGGGAAGTAAAACGCTTTATGTTCTTCCATAGCTGCATTTAACAATTGTGTATTATTTGCGTTGCTGCCAGTTATACCAATTGTTTGAACATTGACCCATTCGCTCATCGGAGGCAGCGCTGGAATATCCGTAGCTACTGCCGGAGCAGGCTCTGAAAGCTGATGCTCCTGATGTTTCATCATAACTCCCTGTTCCCTGCCGTCCTGGCCAATCTCAAGACCGACTGAAAATTTATCCATTACATAATATTGAGATGGCCCTTTGAGTATATCGTCTCCACGATAGAAAGTTGGAACGTCACTACAGGCTACATTTTCAAATGTCACTGTAGAATGAAAGTTCTGAGCATTACCATGTTTGAAACCGGCCATAGTGATATTCTTCATCTGCAAATCGCGTCCATAAAGCTGTTCAACCTCTCCAATAAATAATTGAACCGCTACCGGCATATTCTCAAAACTGCATCGAATCATCGTAAAACCGGCTTCCATTGTTTTGATACCAGCCTCAGACTGACCTTCAAAGTGTGAATCCATCAGGAGGAATTGCCAGACAGGTGCGGTCCTTCTCGTAATGATTCCGTATTTTCCACCGTTAAAATTAATATCGCTCATCTGGTTTCCAATATCCTCAACCGCAGCGAATGCGGAACCAATATTAAAATCCATATGCCGCAAAAAACTATGCTGAGCTACGTGAAAACGCACTGCGATCGCAGCAGGATTTCCATTCTCTATTTCAATATTAATATTATCCATTCCACCGTAAAAGGTTACCTCTGAAGCATCAGCAAAACCTCCCCTGCCGCCAAACATACCTCCTCCCATCATGCCACCGCGTCCGCCGCCCATGCCACCGCGCCCGCCGCCCATACCTCCGGCGCGACCGCCCGCATTAGGAGCCGCTCCCATAGCCGCACCTGGAACTCCGCCACGACCTGGCATACCGCCGCGACCGCCAGGTGCTGCACCACCTCTGCCAGAACCTGCTACCGGAAGGCTACTTTGCGCAAAATGGAACATATATTTTCCGGTTCCCCACTGAAAACTTGATGTACTTGCAGGCAGCACAATAACTGGCCGCTCCTTGCCATAGCCGATTAATCGAGTACCGCCACCGACAATAATAGTCTTTGTTATACGATAACGACCTTCAGGAATGAAAAGAATTCTACCACCAGCGCTACCAACTGCTTGCTGCAGGGCGTCAGTGTCGTCGCCAATGCCATCACCATGTATATCAAAATTATCTGGAGTAAAATAAACTGCCTGAGGGTCTTCAGGTTTAAGAGGATAGTACGATTCAGCATAGAGTGGAATAGATGATGTTACAGTCAAAATTGATAAACTCACAAACAATAAAGTCATACGTTTCATGGAAACCTCCTTTTCTAATAGACTATTTTTAGACATAGAATAAACTTGAAATAAAATTGTGTTTTTGGAGCCTTCTTATAATCTTAATATATACTTAGACAACCTTGCTTAACAACCAAACTGATTATGCTTATATTATTGCTGATTAAAAATCTTCCTTTTTTAAATCAAAATTCAATTTTGTTTGGACAATAGTATATTAAAAAAAATGTTATTCAAAGAATAAATTAAGCCTTTTTGATAATTTTTTAGCGTAAATGGGAGAATTGTTCACTCGGCATTTCACGCTTAATTATACCAAACAACAAAAATATTGTTTTTTAACAATATAAATGGTAAATATTAGAAGAAAAAGTTCCGGTTTTAAGATATAAGACGTTACGATGTGGCAGCAGGAAAACAGGCAAGTTAACGAGTATTTTTATAAGATGAAAGGTGAAGATAAAATGAGAATATTTAAGAAATCAAGTATAGCGGGATTAGTTCTTCTAATACTGAATATTTCCTGTGCCTCATACACGACAGTTGCGAAGGAATGCTGGATTAGCACCTGGGCATGCGGCCAGCAGTTGACGGAAACAAGGAACAATCCGCCGGCACCTGGATTATCCAACAATACACTACGCCAGATTATACATGTGACCCTGGGAGGCAGTAAATTACGTGTGCAGTTTTCCAATGCTTATGGCTCCAGCCCTGTAACAATAAATGCCGCCCGTATCGCGGTCTCAAAAGGTGCCAGCGTAATCGATACGACAACTGACAAGGCACTAACGTTTGAGAAAGCACCATCGATAACCATTCCCGCAGGAAAAGAAATTTACTCTGATACCATAGATTTTGATGTAAAACCATTGAGCAACCTGGCTGTAACGATTTATTTCGGTGAAACATCGCCAAATATCAACGGGCATCCCGGCTCCAGGACCACATCCTATATCCAGTCCGGCGATGCAGTAGCGGCAACCGATATGACGTCGGCGGTTAAAACAGAACATTGGTATATTTTGAGCGGGATTGATTTGTGGCTTGATGATTCTTATGCGTGCGTGGTAACACTGGGTGATTCGATTACAGACGGCAGAGGCTCCACCACCAACGAAAACAACAGGTGGCCGGATAATCTGGCCCGGCGTCTGCAGGCAGACCCAAATACTGCTAAAATTGGCGTCCTGAATCATGGCATCGGCGGAAATACAATAGTATCCGGCGGCTTAGGGCCAACAGCGACCAAGCGTTTTGACCATGATGTACTCGAACCAAACGGAGTTCGCTGGGTCATCATTCTCGAGGGTGTTAATGACATTGGCAACAGCTTCAATCAAAGAATTGCTGACCAGGTAATTGCAGGGTATGAGCAGTTCATAGAAAAAGCCCATGCAAAGAACATCAAGGTATATGGTGTGCCAATCCTGCCCTTTATGGGGTCACAGTACCGCAATGAGACTGCGCGACAGACAATCAATAACTGGATTCGAACAAGCGGCAAATTCGATGCAGTCATTGATATGGATGCAGCGGTACGCGACCCGGCAAATCCTTCTACACTGTTAAAAGAGTACGACAGCGGCGACCATCTGCACCTCAGTCCGGCAGGCTACCAGAAAATGGCCGATTCGATTGACCTTAATTTGTTTAAGCAAAGTAAAGCCGATAGTCATTAGCCTTCAATCTTCATTAGTGCAGCTTGTCTTTCAGGAATCCGGCGGTATAGCTTTGTTTGTTTTGAATAATCTCTTCCGGTGAACCTGTCGCAACGATGCTGCCGCCTGCTGCACCGCCTTCGGGGCCGAGGTCTATTATATAATCGGCCATCTTTATAACGTCCAGATTATGCTCAATAACCACGATGGTATTACCGCAG
>CAZYWY010000273.1:0-3553 GCA_964651605.1 uncultured Pirellulales bacterium
TTTAATCGAGGGCGAGTCAGGCACAGGCAAGGAGCTTCTGGCAAGAGCAATTCATATAAATTCAAAGAGACAGGCACAGCCATTCAGGCCGGTCAACTGTGCCGGTTTGACCGAGACCCTGCTTGAAAGCGAGTTGTTCGGCCACGTCAAGGGTGCATTTACCGGTGCAGCAGCCGACAGGAAGGGATTGTTCGAGATAGCCGACAAAGGGACACTGTTTCTTGACGAGATTGGCGATATGACTGCCGGTTCGCAGGCTAAATTGCTGCGTGTTATTGAAGACGGCATAGTTGTGCCGGTCGGCTCGAACAAACCGATTTCCGTCGATGTCCGTATTATCAGCGCCACAAATCAGAACCTGCCGACGATGATTGAGCAGAAAAAATTCCGGCAGGATTTGTACTTCAGAATCAAAGGGGTTAATATTTCCCTGCCCGCTTTGCGTGAGCGGGTTGAAGATATACCGGTTTTGGTGGATTACTTTCTGAAAGAGGCCGTCGCCGAAACAGGCTTGAAGGTTACCGGTATAACCGAAGCTGCTCTGGGGGTTTTGTCCCGGTATGACTGGCCGGGCAATATCCGACAGCTTCGCAATATCATAAGAACAATGGTTGTGATGTGCGACAGGGACAGGCTGGATTTGCATGATATTCCGCCTGATATAGTAAAAAGGCCGCAGTTAGCCGGCGCAACTGAAGCGGCTCCCCGGCTGGCGGGAGTGTCACTTAATGAGCTTGAAAAACAGGCGATTGCCCAGACGCTTTCAAAAACCAAGGGCAATCGCGAGTTGGCCGCTAAAATTCTCGGCATCGGTGAAAGAACGCTTTACAGAAAAATTAAGGAATATAACTTGTAGCGTCGTTTTGATTTGAAGCTTGAATCCTGCGGTTTTATTACTGAAGAATGGGACATTCAACAAAAAGCTCTTATTTTGCTGTTCTGTTTTTTATAACATTCCTCGTTGTTCTTCTGCTGGTTGTGGCAGGTCTTACCCGGCAGTTTGACAAAGCTGCCGCCGAATCAATTTCTTTTTTGAGAACTCCCGTACTTACGTTAATTATGAGGTTTTTTACTGCCCTTGGAACATACAATTTAATGCCGGCTCTTTATCTGGTTTTGTTGATTCTGCTTTTTATTCTGGGCAGGAAAAAAGCAGCAATTTTTTTGAGTGTTGCTATGGGAGCCGGCTTTGTCAGCGAAATAATAAAACTGCTGGTTCACAGAGCCAGGCCTGAAAATGGTATTATACCGGAAAGCGGATATAGTTTTCCTTCGCAGCACGCAATGTTTTCGGCAATTTACTTTCTTGCGATTTGGTATGCCTTCAGGTTTGATATAAAAAATAAAACAGCCCGCCTTTTGTTCTTTGGTGCAAATGTCCTGATGTTTCTGGTGATTGGATTTTCGAGGATTTATCTTGGTGTACACTGGCTCAGCGACGTAGTAGCCGGCTGGACTTTGGGGATAGCAATCGTGAGTTTGACCGCCTCTGCAATTTTCAGCAAATCGAATCCGGATTAACAGGTTTGGGTCTTTTTAGAAAAGCCTCAAGAATTTCAGCAGCGGCTACTGCATCGAGACGGCGTGACTTTTCAGAGCCGAAGTAACCGGCTTCGGCGAGTTTTTCTTCTGCTGCAAAACTGCTTAATCGCTCGTCCTGAAAATATATAGGGACATTAAGAACTGCCTTTAACCGTTCAGCAAAGCCTAAAACGAGCTTGGTCTGAGGTCCCTGCGAATCATCCATATTCAAAGGCAGACCAACTACGACAGCCTGGACAGCTTCTTTTTCGACCACATCAGAGATTTTTTTCAGAAGCTGCTTGTCTGAGCGAACTACCGCCAGCGGCGAGACTATTGTCTCGGTCGGGTCGCTTATAGCCAGACCTGTTCGTTTAGTTCCGTAATCTATTGCCAGATATCTCATTACCTGAATTTACAATTTTTAGTTGTTTAAATAGAGTTGAATACTAAAGGAATTTGTCACCTGTATTTTTTCTTATCAGCTCAAGCAGTTCCTTGAGTCTGTCTGTCTGGTCAACAGGGCATACGAGGGTGGCATCCTGGCAGTGTGCGACAACCATTCCATCAAGTCCTATCGCCGCTATAAGATGCCCTTTATCTTCGGTTACGATGATATTGTTTTGGCAATCGAGCAGGGCGTTTTGGCCGGCGACAACGATATTATGATTTTTGTCGGAGCTGATTAAATCTGCCAGTGCGGCAAAAGAACCCATATCGAGCCATTTGGCATCCAGCTTGATGGCATAGACATTTTTGGCCTTTTCCATAACAGCGTAATCAATGCTGATTTTGGGCAGCTTTACGAACCACTCGGCCAGGGTTCGCTGCTGATTTGGACAGCCCCAGTCGGCGCTGATTTTTTTCAAAGGCTCGGTGGATTCCGGCAGAGACTTAGCCAAATGGGCTAAAATCGTCCGTGCCTTCCAGACGAACATACCGGAATTCCAGAAATACCCGCCTGAGTCGAGATATTTTTTCGCCGTAACTGCGTCGGGTTTTTCCTTAAAAGCCTCCATTTTATATATCTTGTTTTTGCAGTATGTATACTGCTGTGCATCGATACATTTGATATAGCCAAAAAGCGTGCTGGCAAAATCGGGAGCAATACCAAAAGTGACCATACTGTCCGGGTTCTTATCGACAAAGGCAAGGGCGTCTTTTATGGCCTGCTGCAGAAGCTCCGGCGGAGTTATAATCTGGTCGGCGGTAACTACTGCGATTGTGGCGTCAGGGTCGTATTTGGCAAGGATGGTCGAGACAAGCCCTATTGCCCCGGCGGTATCACGGACAGCAGGCTCAGCTATAACATTATCATAAGGCAGACCAGTGAGATTTTCACGGACAAGGTCAACATAATCGGCGTTGGTAAGAACTATGATATTTCTTGTATCGAATACAGATGTAAGGCGTTCAAAGCAGCGGTTCAGAAGCGTCTGGCCATCCAGAAGCTTCAAGACTTGCTTCGGGCGTTTTTGCCGGCTGAGAGGCCATAACCTTTTACCCGTTCCTCCGGCTAATATCGCTGCATAGTTCATTTATTATTCTCACGAAAATTAAACTATAAAGTGACCATCAATCTTGCAAAACGGACTTATTTGGTCGGCCAAAGTCTTGTAGTCGGCCTTGCCCATCAGGGCAAAGGTTGCTTCTTTTCCCAGTTCTACAGCCGGCTGGTCGTAAGGATTTATGCCGAACAAGGCACCGGCAATCGAGGTAGTTACCTCGAACAAATATATGAACTGACCTACGCTATATGCGTCCACTTTCTCGAACAACACCGTCAGACAGGGACGTTTGCTTTGAAGCAGTGCGTACTCGGTAGCCTTTTTTTCGTTGTTTAATAGTGTGCTTAATTTTTTTCCTGCCAGAAATTCTGTCTCCGGCGCACAATTGGGAGACGGCCCGATTGTAATATCCTGAGCGAAATTTTCGACCTGAAGGAATGTGAATAGTTTGTCATTGGGGCCTTCGCGGTATAATTGAACCTGGCTGTGCTGGTCGGTGGCGCCCAGTGCTTTTACAGGTGTCG
>CAZYWY010000274.1:0-3527 GCA_964651605.1 uncultured Pirellulales bacterium
TGAATGATATGCTCGATGCCATCGACAGAATCAGGCAATATACGGACGGGATTTCATTCGAGACTTTTTCGGGCGACCAAAAGACAATCGATGCGGTCGCCAGAAATTTTGAGATTATAGGAGAGGCCGCAAATCGTCTGCCGGATGATTTTAAAGAAAAACATTCAGGGATAGAATGGTATAAAGTTGTTGGGTTGCGTCATCGAATCATACACGAATATTTCGGGATAGACCTTGAGATGATTTGGCAGATTGTGAATTCGGATTTACCTGCACTGCGAGATGCTTTGTCCCGGATATAGTAAAAATTGACCTGCTTTTAATCACAGCAGAGATGCCGTATATCTTTGGCGACAATCTCTGCGATAATCTGCTCCTCCAGCGGGTCTTTCGGCAGCAGATTAAAGATGTAGCCCGAAGAATACGAATCCTGCGACGTGGCCCGGACAGCGGCGGACGATGAATCCGCCGGACGTCTCCTTCTGGTGGCGGTAACTTTTCTCTGCTCAGCAAGTATTTGCTCAGCCAGGTTGAACTGCGGAATCTGGGCCTGCGGATTCTGTTCCTGGCCGGCCGATGATTTATTATAAGGCGGCAGAATATCCTCAGCCCGCAAAACAGATTTGTCATTATTGGCTAAATCATCCATATTCAATACCTCTCCTTAGGAAAATCAAAAGTCAAAGAGCAAAAATCAAAATTGTGGAATCCCTTAGGGATGACTTCCTTAACTTTACATTTTAATTTTTGATTTTTACATTTTATTATTTGGTCCCATCAAGAACTGCGTAAAATCGCCCGGTCGCAACTGCTCGAGCAGCGAATTGAGCTGCTCAACGGTAACGGCTTTAACAGCAGCGACCTGTTCTTCTATAGTAAGATACTGCTTAAGATAAACCCAGTTGAACCCCACTTCAATCAGCCTGCCCATCGGCAGTTCGTTTTTCAGCACCAGCTCGCTGAGCGTTTTATTTTTGGCCGTTCTCAGCTCGTCCTCGGTTACGCCTTTTTTGCCAAGCTCTGCGAAAATGCCTCCGACAAGAGCGAGAACCTTGTCCAGATTCTCGCTGCTGCATCGGAAATAGCTGCAAAAAATCCCCACGCCATCCATAGCGTTGTACTGCATCGAGGCTTCTTCGGCCCAGGCCTTATCCACCAGTTCCCAGAAGAACCGCGAGCCGACGTTATCGCCGATGATTGTTGCCAGCAGCGAGGCAGCGTACCTTCGCTGGTCCTGAGCAGGCACAGCCGGACTCATCAGGCAGATATGCTCCCGCGTCAAATTCACCTTTGTGAAGTGTTCACTGGTTTTATTACCGGCGGCGGGCCTGATGAGCCGGTCAACTTCCTGCCTTTGCCAGCCGGCACAGGCCTGTTCAGACAGCGAGCAAATTGCAGCCCAGTCGAACTGGCCGGTACAAACCAGCACAATATTATTCGGTGCATACCGCCCGGCGTAATACTGCCTCATCTGCTCGATGCTCAGGCCGTCGATACTCTCCACGCTGCCCAGGACGCTGTTGCCGCAGGGATGCCCGTCAAAATACAATGCCCTGCACCTGTCAACAATATCAAAGGCAGGCAGGTCTTTGTACATTGCGATTTCTTCCTTGATGACGTTCTTTTCAAGCTCGAAATCATCTTTTCTAAGGGCAGGCCTCAGAAGCTGGGCCCATAACCCTATAATCTCCGCCAGATATTCCGGCAGGACAGCGGCGTGATATACGGTATTTTCCTCGCTCGTAAAGGCGTTAAACTGGGCGCCGGTTCTGTCGAAAGCCTGGTTAACCTGGAAGGTATTGAGCCTTTCAGTACCCTTAAACAGCATATGCTCAAGAAAATGCGATACGCCGGAAAGCCCGTCTGTCTCGTCACGTGAACCTGTCCTGACAAAAAAACCGGTCGCTGCCGACCTGGCGGAGCTGTTAAGCTCGCCTATTACGGTCAGCCCGTTTGTTAGTTGTTTCCATTTGAATTCCATTTTCCAATTGTAAGTTTTTAATTGTAAATTTTCAATTGTAAATTATGATATTTGAATAAGCCTTTGTTAGTTAAGGGCTTTTTTAAGAATTTGACCAGGAAAGGATAGACTTATGAGAAGTAATCAAACAGGTCTTAGGATAATGGCCTTGTTGTTATTATTAACAGCAATACTCCCGGCAGGCTGTAAGAAAAAAGAAGAGCCGCAAACAGTCGGGCAGAGCAATGGCGGGGTCGGGTCTGTGGTCCCAGCCAAGGTTGTTGACCCTAATGCGGTTGTAGTTACGGTGGACGGGACGGTTATCAGGGAAGGGCAGGTTCTTGCGGAAATACAGCCGGTTCTGAATGAAATTGCCCTGACTGCTCAGCAGTTGCCGCCTGCGTGGATTGAGCAGTACAAGGCGCAGCTCAGGCGACGGGTGATAGAGAAGCTGGTAGTAAAAACCCTGCTGGACAGCAAGGTCAAGGCGGCGGACATTGTGATAACCGAAGAGCAGGCGCTAGACGAACTGACCAAGGCTCTTGCCGAGCTGGAGCCGCCGGTAACGCTGGAAGAGTACAAGAATAAACTGGCCGATAACAATATGAACTTTGAGCAGGCGATGCAGGAGGTTCGCAGCGCTTTAAGCTATGAAAAGTTGTTCGAGCCTTACATAAAGGACAAAGTCACCATATCCGACAGTGACGCCAACAGTTATTATACCGCCAATCTGAAGGATTTTGAGGAACCTGAGCAGGTTCGTGCCAGTCATATTCTAATCAGCGTCAAGCAAACCGACTCGAACGAAGTTAGGGCCCAGGCCCGGGCGAAAATCGAGACAATCCTCGCAAAAATCAAGGCTGGTGCCGACTTTGCGGAGCTGGCAAAGACTGATTCCAACTGTCCTTCAGCAGAAAATGGCGGCGACCTCGGATTCTCCCCCAGAGGTATTTATGAAGAACCTTTTGAAGAAGTAGCTTTTAAATTAAAACCTGGAGAAATAAGTGATATTGTGGAAACTGTATTCGGCTACCATATCATAAAGGTAACCGACCACAAAGACGCCAGGACGATTCCATTCGAGGAGGTAAAAGAGCAGATAATCAAAGAACTGAAGAACAGGAAAGAGGATGACCTTGCCGATAAATATATCCAGTCGCTGAAGGACAATGCGAAAATAACTTATACTGCGGGCAACGAGCCTGTCATCGATGAGCCTGTCATCAACGAGCCTGTCATCAACGAGCCTGAGAGCAATGAGCTTGCGGGCATCGAGCCTGCGGGCATCGAGCCGAACAACTGACGTAGCATTCAGGAAGAAATGATATGAACACCGAGGCAATAATAAAGGCGATAGGTACGTTTCTGGCCGAATGGATGCCCAAGGCGGTCGGAGCAGCTGCAATACTTATCATCGGGCAATGGCTGTCGAAAATGGCCTCGAAAATGGCCGGTAAGGCTATGCTCAAGGCAAAAATCGACGCAACACTTACCAGCTTTACGCAAAGTCTCTGTTATGTAGGCTTGATAATATTTGTCATTGTCACAGCCATGACCACGCTGGGCG
>CAZYWY010000275.1:0-3473 GCA_964651605.1 uncultured Pirellulales bacterium
CATTTTTTCACGCTGTTGAGACAGGCCTTTTTCTGTCAGCTTGCCGTTATGAATAAAGTCGGGATTATTCATAAGATTTTCCGCAGGAAACAATTCCTCCCGTGCTATCTTTATTCCGAAGGCTTTTTCCAGCCTGAAAACAACATCGAGAAAATCTATGCTCTCGGCACCCAAGTCTCCCATCAGGGTTGCATCGAGCTTTACCTCATCAGCATCAATCACCAGCGCATCGACCAGCACTTCCTGAACCTTTGTGAAAATTTCATCCCTGCTTTTTGCCATAATTTGTTACCTCAATAGTTTCCATCGTTTTTTCATATTTTCAATTACCTGGGCATCTACCGCAGCCATAGCGGGCTTTCCATCAGCCAGGTTAAAATGTCTCAGTCCGAATCGTGCCTCAATAATATTTTCACCGTTTGAGCAGCCAAATCCGGTAAAACTGCTTACACTTTCTTCAATATCACCGGCATGGATAGTATATTCTATAGCAGCACCCGGCGCAACAAAGCTTTTATATTTAACATTTCTTGCCTGTTCGAGCAAGAGCATACTGTGAGCGAAATTTTCAGTCAGGCGTACCAGCCAGGATGCAGATTCGATAAGCCCTTCGAGCAGCAGTACGCCTGGCAGCACCGGAAACGTCGGAAAATGGTCGGCCAAATATTCCTCCGACAGGCTGACATTCTTGATGGTCTTAATTTGCCTGCCAGGTTCAATTGATATTATTTTGTCAATAAGTATAAACCGCATAATTAATTCAAATATCAAAAAACAAATATCAAAACGATACTAATAAATATATAATTTAAGAAGGCACAGAGGTTCAAAGGCACATAGGCACAAAGCAATTTGATTTCTCTGTGCCTTTGCAACTTTGTGCCTTTGTGCCTGTTTTTCATTTTTTTGATTTTTATAAGCTAAACATAAAACACTGATTTTTCAATCGTTTTTCTCGCCTTTTTAATGCAAAAATAAAAATACATTTGACTTTTTTCATAAAATAGCGTTATTATAAGACCTATATGCACAACTTGCCTAACAAATATGAAAAAGGCTGGGCTGAAAGGTAAAAGTTTAAGATATTCGTCTTATCAGGCCAAGCTGTATGGTTTTACTGTATTGTTAAGCATAATAATCACTGGTGATGAAATAAATATAGTTTTGTGATTATTTGAAGGAGGAGGCAAATATGTCTGTTCTTATAGATTCTCTTCAATCATACCTGTCGTACAACAAATTAACCCCAAAAAACAGTATTTTCACGCTTTTTCTGCTTTCTTTGCTGTTTTGTTGTGTCTTAGGCCAGCCGGCTGAGGCCTTTACTTACGATGAGGAAATACCGACCACGCCGAGCATTTACACTTTTAATCAGGAACAAAGCATCGTTTACCAGACCGGTGGCAGCTCTAATGTATCTGAATCATACCATATCAAGGGGCAAATGACAATGAATGCTGAAACATACAGCACTGATGCCTATATATGGGATGTAAATGCAGTCCTGACCGAAACAAGCAGTTATCTTTATACCCAGGAAATTCTGGTTCTGTTTAACACATACGATCTAACAGGTTCAGTTACTAACAGCACGACAATGACATTTACCGGCAAGACCTCAGATGGTACTGACAGCGACATAACTCTGACATTTACCGTTAATGGCGATAATATTTCTGTGGCAGGCCAAATTACTCCCCTATCTCCAAGCGATTACTCTTATCAGATGACGGCTGTTGCCGAACGACTTTATGGCGGAGGATTAGGAGGTATAGGAGTCTGGGGGTATCCCTATATCATTAAATCAGCAAAGCATATGAACACCATTGGTCTGAATCCCAATCACTGGAGCCAGGCTTTCTCCCTGACTAAAGATATCAATATGTCAGTCTATAAGAATAAAGAATATAATATAATCGGATATTATAAAGACGCAACCGACAACAAACCCTTTACCGGTGTATTTCTCGGCAACAATCACAAAATATCGGGTTTTAATTATAAAGCTACAGATACAACAAGCAGAATCGGACTTTTCGGATATATCAATAATAAAGACGCTGAAATAACAAATCTTGGTATTATTGACCCTAATATATATTCGAGCCAAGGTGAATATATCGGCTCACTTTCAGCTCAAATTGTAAATGGAACTTTGAGCAGCTGCTACGTCACCGGCGGTCATATTGAAGGAACAGGTACAGTCGGCGGACTGGTAGGAAGAAACGGCGCACCCAGACCCATTACAGATTTCAATGACAAACCGTGCGAAGCCGGCACATTAACCAACTGCAGTTCATCAGCCAACGTTGCAGGTACATCTGTAATCGGCGGACTGATAGGTTCAAATGACGGGCCTGTTACCAACTGCAGCGCCTCAGGTAATGTCAGCGGTGACAGCGAAGCCGGTGGTCTGGTCGGATTCAACGGAAACATTATAAAGGATTGTTACACAACAGGCAATGTTTCAGGCAGATTGCGGACCGGCGGACTGGCAGGAAAAAATTTCGGCATTATTTGTCAAACCTATACCACAGGAACAGTCAACGGGCAGGAAAGTGTCGGCGGACTTACAGGGGACAATAACGGCGGTTATCTTATAGTCTGCCGCTCGAGTAGCACTGTTAACGGTCTTTATATAGTCGGAGGTTTATCAGGCAGCAACGGCGGAAACATCAACACCTGTTATTCAACCGGAACTGTGGCAGGTGACTTATATGTGGGAGGTCTAGTTGGCGAGAACGACCAGACAATATCAGGCTGTTATTCATCAGGCAATGTTTCCGTACAATATGGATATGCAGGCGGTCTGGTGGGAATCAACCAGGCAGGAGGCAGTGTTATTGACAGTTATTCCCCGAGTAACGTCACAGGCGGCGTATTTGTCGGTGGTCTGCTTGGCAGTAACGATGGTATTGTACTGAGATGTTATGCCAGTGGCCCGGTTTCAGGGCTTGGCGGACTCGGCGGACTGGTCGGCGAAGGCACAGACAAAGCCTGCGCCCTTTTTTCATTCTGGGATAAACAGACCACAGGCCAATCAAACAGTGCAGGTGGAACAGGTAAAAATACCACAGAAATGCAATCTATAATTACTTTTGACAACTGGCATAAAAGCTCTGGTGATGAAGCTTGGACAATAGATGACGGAGTCGATTATCCCAGACTGATTTGGGAGAATAAAGGCGGCGATGTAATTGATATTTTCCCACTGACAGATTTCCTGCTGGGAGATGGTCAGACAGACAATCCATTTTTAATTTATCAGCCGCAGCAGCTTAATTTAATCGGATTGTATCCGTCCGAATGGGACAAACATTACAGGCTGATGGCCAATCTTAATATGTCTGCCGGCGGCGGTGAAAAGTTCGATGCCATCGGTTATTACCGGATACCATTTACAGGAGTTTTTGACGGCAACAACTATACAATATCAAATCTTAAATTCAACACGCCCGACCAGAATTATGTCG
>CAZYWY010000276.1:0-3462 GCA_964651605.1 uncultured Pirellulales bacterium
TACTTCGCTGTAGGTCGAAGGTACTGCCACCAATGGAACAATCCTGCTGAATCGGGCATAGTGCTGGCAAAATTCGAGGACTTCATCGGGCTTTTTAGCTTTGCTGTGTATCATTATGCCGTCTGCTCCGGCATCAATGTAGGCTTTGGCTCTTTTTATTGCATCTGCCAAGCCTGCATTGGTAATCAAACTCTCGATTCTGGCGATAATCATAAAGTCGGATGTCACCTGTGCGTGTTTGCCGGCTGTTATTTTTGTGCAGAAGTCCTCGATTTTTTCCTGAGGCTGGGAGTTGCCGGTTTCCAGCAGCGAATTTTGCTTTAGTCCCTTTTTATCTTCGATTATTACCGCTGAGACTCCGAGCCGTTCCAGCGTTCTGACCATAAAAACAAAATGTTCCGGCAGTCCGCCCGAATCGCCGTCGTAAATGATGGGTTTGGTGGTGATTTCCAGAATATCGTTGACTGTGGTTATTCTGGATGTCAGGTCAACACATTCTGTATCGGGCTTGCCCTTTGCGGTTGAATCGGTCAGACTGCTGAGCCACATCCCGTCAAACTCATAAGTTATACCATCTTTTTCGATGGAAGTGTTTTCTGCTATCAGGCCGCTCAGTCCGTTGTGTGCTTCGAGAATACGAACAATTTTTTTCGCATCCAGCAGTCTTCTTAATCTTTTCATTCTTACTTCAGGAGTTGTGCCGGTTTCGCGGATGGCAGTAATAAGTTTGGTTGATGAAATGCCCGGAGTATATTTCGGCTCAATAAGCCTGCCTCCCCATTTGGCGAGGGTCTCTATTACGCTCTGTCTGACTTTGGCCTGCACACCGACCTTCCAGTCATCTCCGTGTACAACGTAATCGGGACGAATTTTTTCGAGGTTCGGCACATAATCAAGGGTTGTCTGTGGGATTACTTTCTTTACCCCTACAAGATTCTCCACTATGGTTTTTCGCTGTTCATAGCATAAATACGGCAGCCGCTTGTAACTTGCAATCGCATCATCCGTAAGAATCCCGACAGTAACTTCACCGAGCCTGGCGGCCTGATGAATAATATTGAGATGGCCGGGGTGAATTATATCTGCGCTCATTGCGACATATACGGTTTTTGTGGCGGTTTTTTTAACAGGTTTGGTTTTTTTGAAGCATTCCATTTGTTGTAACATATTTTGTCATCTCTTTTCTTTTGTTTGGGTTTAGTTTGGTAAATTAGCGACGCCGTATTGTTCAAGCAGCCTGCCGAAAAGTGCGAGCCGCCTGCCCGCCGATTCGAGCGAGCCGTTGGCATTGACCTGCACTTCGAGATTCAATGATTCTTTTGCCCGGCGGTCCCGGATGGACAGTGTCGAGCTGATTATTTCATTTATGCTGCGGTTGTCCTGCTGTCGCTCCCAGGCCAGTGTTCGTTTGCTGCCGTCACGGTTGGTCAAAGGCAGCAGACTCCTGATAAATCCCATCTTATCAGCGGCGAAACATACCGCCTGCCACCACTGCTCGAACATTCGTGCATCGCGGAAATAAAGCTCGATTTGCTCGAAACTTTCGGTTTCCAGTTTTTTCTGGCGGGCGATTTCGAGATTTTGTTTTAAGCCGGCGAGTATCTCTCTTAATCTTACGGCGCCGACCACTCTGAAGACCATAGCCAGCAAAAACAGGATGCCGAGAAAAACGATGATTGTCTGAGAATTGCGTGTAACCAGCATAAACATTCCCAGACCGGCAGAAGCAAGTGTAAGGCTGTAAGCGATAAGCACTGCCTGTCGCTGGCCAAGACCGAGTGACAAAAGCCTGTGATGGAAATGTCCCCTATCGGGCGAGAAGATGCTCCGCCGTTCGAGAAATCTTCGAATAATACTGAACAAGGTATCAAATACCGGTATTCCCATAGCCAGCATCGGCAGTGCCAGGCCCACGATTGTCTGCGTCTTTGAAAAGCAAAGCACGCTCGATGCAGCGATTGTAAAGCCGAGAAACAAACTGCCCGAATCTCCCATAAAGACCCTGGCAGGATTGAAGTTGAAGAATAGAAATCCGGTAAGAGCGCCCAACAGTGCCGACATAATCAAAGTCATAACCGGCATATCGAACTGAAAAGTGAGAATCGCAATGACTCCGCAGGCTGCTGCACAGATTCCCGCTGCCAGGCCGTCCAGACCGTCGGTTAGATTGACAGCGTTGGTCAGGCCTACCAGCCAGAATATTGTTACAGGCCAGCACAGATGCCCCAGACGAATCATAAGCGAGTCTGTAACCATAATCGAGTCAATTTTGATATTGGCCGCGCATACCAGCAGCGATGCTGCGATTTGCACTATAAGTTTTGTCTTGGCTCTGACGCCTCGGATGTCGTCCACAAGCCCGACGGCAAATATCAGACAAATTGCTGATAAAAGCAGCAGTCCCCGAGCGCCGGACAGTACCGGATTATCGCTGCCGGTATTTGTGAAAATAAGGACAGGGATGATGACAGCCATTGTGGATAAAAAGATTGCGACTCCGCCAATCCGCGGTACAGCCCGGCGGTGAACCTTGCGAATGTCCGGTTTGTCCATAATATTGGACCGGCGGGCAAATTTAATAATTGCATAAGTGCTTATCGCAGAAAGCAGTGTCGTGCTGAAATATACCCAAAGCAGAATTTTCATTGTTTGTTCGATTGTTGTGTTTTGTATGCAGACTCCGTCCCTGTCGGTGTACCAACAAGGTTTTTTTAGCAATCGGCAGTTAAACAGTTTTTTGCCGGAAATTTATCGTAAGCTGGTGACATTATCCCAGGAGGCCGGAAGCACCGAAAGGTCTTCAGCAAGTTTCTGTGCCTCTTTCGAGCCGGGATAAATCCTCAGACATATTTTCGCTTCGTGTAACGCCTGCGGCAGGGCATTCACAGCCGCCAGAGTTTTTGCAAGCTCAATTCGCCATCTGAGCTGGCTGTAATCCAGAACCAGCGCCCGCTGGTAACAATCTATCGCCTTGTCATATTCTTTCTGCTGCCTGTAAATTTCCGCAAGCGATACCAGCAACTGCGCCGGTGCATCCGGTGTTGAACACTGCTGCTGGAGTATTTTTTGCATCCGTGTTCGGCACTGATTGGCAAGGTCTTCATACTGTGCCTCGGAAAAGGCGCCGGCCAAGTAACTCAAACGTGAAATGTTGTCGCCTGCCAGCGATACAGCCAAATCTGGCCGACTGAGATATTCCAGATATATCGCAGCCACATTTTTGAATAGTTGCTCGTCCAGTCTGA
Organism: uncultured Pirellulales bacterium; assembly: GCA_964651605.1. Lineage (GTDB taxonomy): Bacteria > Planctomycetota > Phycisphaerae > Sedimentisphaerales > Anaerobacaceae > JAFGPS01. The sequence continues at coordinate 3,246 of CAZYWY010000276.1, forward strand.
CGGCTCTATTGAATTTGCACGTGCAGTCTTCATACCTGCCCTCGATTAGGTCGAGGTATCCTGCAATGTAACAGACAATCGGGTCGCCCGGAGCCAGCAGGTATCCTTTTTTTATTTTGTCTGCCCCGGCCGGCTTATTGAGGATAAATTTTTCAAGCTCTCCTGCAAGCGTGTACGCAGGCCCGTAGGTGGGACAGTATATGCATTGCCCCGGGCA
>CAZYWY010000277.1:0-3459 GCA_964651605.1 uncultured Pirellulales bacterium
GTGATGGTATCGGCGGAAAAAGGGTTATTGGGGACGGAGAGCCATATCCATACCAGCCCGCCCAGCAGGTAGAGGAGAAGGGAAACCCCGGATAACAGCAGGACTAGCCGGTTGACCAACGGTGCTATCAGCATAACGAACAATGCCGCCACCACCAGCGCCAGCAGTTATGCCACGCAGTGAGTTAATCGTTGTTGCGATTGCGTTGATGGCATTGCTTTCAGCGCTGTACTGTGTCTCAAATGTGGTCAGCGCAGCATCTTTCAGATTGGCGATGTTGGGGTCTTTATCGGGGGCCTTGTTGATTTCGGCCTTGAGGTCGGCAATCTGCTTGGTCAGGGCATCGAGAGATTTCAGACGGTCTGCCTTTGGCGGTCTTTCTGCCATAGCAGGACCTCTACCCATTCCGCCCATTCCGCCGCCCATACCTCCCATACCGCCGCCCATGCCGCCTCCCATGCCGCCGCCCATACCACCGCCGCCCATGCCGCCACCCATGCCGCCGCCGCCCATGCCACCGCCGCCACCGGCCATAGCAGTTAAGCTAAGCGTCAACACAAGCGCTGTCAACACAGCAACAGTTGCAAAAAAATACTTCTTCATAGATAATACCTCCTAAAAAATGTTTCACTTCCTGCTGACAACCACGATGGATTCAGCTTAACATGCAGAGTAATTAAATAAACTATAACAAATGATTAGACGAACACTGACAATATATTTATTGCAAAAAAACCAAAAAACAATATAAATATCTCATATTTTAGCTAAAAAAACAAAACAATTTTTTCCTAAAAATTGCCATATATTCTGGCTACGCGATATAAAAATATTATAACTTCTTTTCTTGCATAGTCTTATAATCAAAGGGGGTCACTTTGTTTCCTGAAGCAGTTTTTTCACCGCCTGGACCGCCGCCTGTGCCGTTATGCCGAAATGTTCATAGCAGACCGGCCCCGGTGCCGAAATCCCGAACGAATTCATCCCGATAAATATCCCCTTTTCGCCGATATAATTTCGCCAGCCCATCTCCATGCCTGCCTCAATAGCGACCCTGGCTTTGATTTTGGGCGGCAATACCTCATTCCTATATGCTTTGCTCTGCTGCTCGAAAAGTCTCTCGCAGGGCATACTGACCACCTGGACTTTGATATTCTCGCCGGCCAGCTCCTCTGCCGCTGCCACCGCCAGGCTCACCTCCGAGCCGGTAGCGATGAGCAGGGCATCGGGTCTTTCTGCCGCCAGCAGTACATACGCTCCGCGTGCGGTATTAGCCACCGGGCCGAATTTTGTCCTGTCATAAACCGGCAGATTCTGTCTGCTAAGTACCAGACAGACAGGGGCATCATTGTGTTCGAGTATGTACTTCCATGCTGCCGCCGTCTCGTTGGCATCGGCAGGGCGAAAAACCAGCAGATTCGGCATCGCCCGCAGGCTTGCCAGATGTTCGACCGGCTGATGTGTCGCACCGTCCTCGCCAACCCCGATGCTGTCGTGTGTCCAGACGAAAATAGATGGATATTTCGATATTGCCGCTAGTCTGACCGCCGGTCTCATATAATCCGAAAAGACCATAAATGTCCCGCAGTACGCCCGCAAGAGTCCGCCGGCGGATATACCGTTGGTAATCGCCGCAGCAGCGTGCTCGCGTATGCCGAACCGCAGGTATCTGCCGTCATAAGAGTTTTTCTGGAAGTCTTTGGCATCCGGCCAGCGGGTGTTGTTCGAGGGCGTCAAATCAGCCGAGCCGCCCATTAGCAGGGGCATTTTAGGCATAACCGCCGCCAGCACCTTGCCCGATGCTGCCCGTGTGGCGATTGATTCACCTGCTTTGAAGGTCGGTATGATTGCGTTCAAATCGACAGCCTGGCCGCCTGCCTGTGCGCACTTAATTTGGCCTGCCAGTTCGGGATATTTCTCCTGATAGCGTGCAAGTGCATCCTTCCAGCTTCGTTCGCCCTTGCGGTTCTTGTCGGCGACCTTGCGGAAATGCTCATATACGGCAGGCGGAATAACAAAACTGCCGGCCGGGTCCCAGCCGAATTTCTCTTTCATTTGCCGGATTTCCTGTTCGCCCAGTGGTGCACCGTGTGCTTTCTCGGAACCCTGCAGATTCGGGGCTCCGTAGGCAATTTGCGTTCGCAGGGCAATTAGCGTGGGTTTGCCCTTGAAGGCCTTGTTGATGGTCTCTTCGATGGCCTGCAGATTTGTGCCGTCGCCGTCGATTTTATGCACGTCAAAGCCGCAGGCCTCGAATCGCCCGGCCACATCCTCGCTGAAGGACAGGCTGGTTGGGCCGTCAATGCTGATGTGGTTGTCGTCGTAGATGACCAGCAAATTGTCCAGCCCCAGATGTCCTGCCAGCGAGCAGGCCTCGTAGGTAATGCCCTCTTCGAGGTCACCGTCGCCTGCAAAGACGTAGATTTTATAGTTGAAAATATCCATTCCCGGTCGGTTGAAATATGCCGCCAGGTATTTCTGTGCGATTGCCATACCGACTGCGTTGGCGATGCCCTGACCCAGAGGCCCTGTGGTAACCTCAATGCCCGCCTGATGGTCAATTTCCGGATGTCCTGGCGTCCTGCTGCCGAGTTGGCGGAATCGCTTCAGTTCGTCCAGGCTGATGTCAAAGCCCATAAGGTGCTGCATTGAGTACAGCAAAGCACAGCCGTGTCCGCCTGAAAGTATGAACCGGTCGCGATTGAGCCAGCGGGGGTTGGCGTAGTTGCTCCGCAGGAATTTCGTCCAAAGCACGAAGGCCGCCGCTGCCATTCCCATAGGCATACCGGGATGGCCGGAAGCCGCCTTTTGCACCATATCGGCACTGAGGAATCGGATTGTTTGTATGCTCAACTGGTTAATGTCTATGTTGCTCGGATACATCTTTCCTGCCTTTCTCACCTTTCTTACTTTTTATTCTTTTCTCACTTTTCTTGCTTTTCAAACTTTTTTTACCTTCTTAGTTTTTCACCTTCTCACATTCTTACCTTCTTATCGTCCTGCATGTGCGTTTGCAGGGCAAAATTCAAAATTTAATCGGAAATTTATTTTTTTGCAAGGCCATTTCACGAAATTTTCAGTGGCCTCACTTTTCAGGCGTCGCTGATGCCCCGCTTTGCGGGGAGCGAGGGCGAGACGACGCAATAGTCGTGTCAGTAATTATTTCTCTAATCCCTATTATAATAGCGTGGCATTTTTGCTATGGTTAAAGGTGCGAAAATGTGAAATTGGTAATGTGCCTTTACAATTTTCGGCCTGTACTTTACAATGCCATCCAAGAAAAGGAGTTTCTATGACTGATATTTATGATTGTATTATCGTTGGGGCTGGGCCTGCGGGGCTTGCAGCGGCTTTATATACCGCTCGCGACAGGCTAAAGACCCTAATTCTCGAAAAATTCGCACCTGGCGGCCAAATCAACAACACCGACAGAATTGAAAATTACCCGGGCATCGAGCG
>CAZYWY010000278.1:0-3442 GCA_964651605.1 uncultured Pirellulales bacterium
AATCTCTCTTGAGTTTTTATTTAGTCGTTCGATTGCAGCGAGCGTTTGTTGAAGTTGCTCCAGTTGCATAAGTTTTGCCGGCGGAGACAGGTCAATCGAGGCCGGCTGGTTAATTTCCTCCAGGCTGAAAGCGGTTTTCTTACCATTGCGGCGTCGCCAGTCAAAAGCCATATTGATAGCGGCTCTATGAGCATACGCATCCAGGCAGGCAACATTTTTCAGACCTCTGTGATTGCCAAGTTTTATGAATAAGTCCTGCATAAGCTCTTCGGCAACATCCTGGCGCAGTGTCAGCCTTGTCAAAAGCGTAAATAAGTCTGCTCCCGACCGTTCCAAAAGTTCCAGAAGCTCTTTTTGTCGGCCCTTCAAAGAATCTCCTAAAATACACGATTCAGGATTCATTATTATAGACGCAAAAACCGGCCTAAGCGCAACTGTAATGGTTTAAGTTATTTATTAAAGAATATGAAAATATTACTTAGGAATTCTTAAAACGCCTGCGATAAAAACATAGCTTTTATTGCTAGTAATCCCTTTTATAAAAAATTTATATTTTTTACGCATTTCACAGGGAATATCTGTAATGCAAACAGAAATACTCAGAAAAACGGAGATATGCATTATAATCCATATACTTTGAAAAATATAAGACCATATCCAGACAGCTATATTATTTTGTGTAATTATTTTGCTAATTTTTTGTTTTAACCTTCTGGTTTGACAAAGTTTAGGGCATTTCTGCTTGACAAATACCGCTAAATAGATTATACTTAAAAAATGTTTGGAGGTGTGGTGAAAACAGCACATATTTAAATCATGCAGGTTTTCTCACACAAATAAGGTAATTATAACGTGTAATTCATGCGGAATATTAGGTTAATATAGGCATTTTCGGAAATATGGCGAAACTGCAAATACTAAGTGAGAAATCGGCCATGAAAACAGACAGTAACAACAAAATTTTCAGGGCAGGTGCTCTGGCTGTGTTTTTAACTATTGCAATATCCATAACAACACTTCCGGATGCAGCATCTGCAAAATCACTGTATGTTCTTGATAAAGGAATGGATTACTTTGCGCCGTGGCTACTAACACCTGTTGAGGCATATAATATCGGCACAGATGGCACTTTAACCTATCAGGCGGACTCGAATATTCCGCATTGGGGTTTAGGACCTGTGGGGGTAACGATTGATTCGGACTCTGGGACACTATTTCTGATTTTTGAGGGCGAGGGTATTATAGTTATTATCGATGCGACAACACTGAAAAACACGTGGAACATGATAAACATTCCGGGTGTCGAAGACCTCTGTGGTATAGTATATGACCACGAAAGGCATTTAATTTATTGTGTTGATAAGGGCAAATATAAGCTTTATGCGTATAAATGGAATCCTACTGCCAATACAATTACAGCCGATGCCAACTATCCTGTTGCTCTGAAGAATGCTACTGCTTACGGGCTTGCTCTTGATGAAATTGACGATGTGCTTTATGTTGCCAACGGTACTAAGACAATTTATGCTTACAGTACTGCCGACTGGTCGCTGAAACGTACTATAAATGTCAGTCGGCCGGCAGCCAGTATTGCAATAGACGTAAAGAACGGATATCTCTATACCGGCGCAGGAAAACAGGGCAATCAATATCTTACACAGTATCATTTGGCTACTAATATCGAAAAAGAAGTAAAGGTAGCTGATAATACCGGTGTAATTGGCCTTTGTGTGGACTCCGATACCGGCCTGGTATATACCAGTACCGGCAATGAGATTCAATATGACGGCATAGAACCGAGCAGCGATATGATAGTTGTCTATGATAAAACGCTCAAAATAATTGATGTCATAGACCACAAAGGCAATCCGAGCGGCTTGGTTATCCCGGGCAAAGATGTCGGATATAACCCGCTGAACCTTAATAAAGCTGCTACCGGTGGTGTTATTATCAATGCTGAAACCGGCATTGCTCAGCTTGATGACGAAAACGGCCTGATTACTTACACTATTTCTTTCGATACCGTAGGTATCAATTCTCCTGTTACCGATGTAGTTGTTACAGACAGTTTACCTGCTGAGGTCAACTTTGTTTCTGTCGAGGCTAATGATAGTTCGTACAGTATTTATGACAGTAATAATCGAACATATACCTGGGTATATTCTTCGCTAAAAAAGGCGGTTAAAAAATCACTGAAAATAACAGTAAAAGCAGATACAAATCTTGCCAACAATACAGTTATAACCAACTATGTAACTATAAACAGCAATGAAACGCCCCCTACCACCAGGAGTGTTGATGTTGTAAAAACAAGCAATCCCCTGTATATCAAAAAGAGTGTCTTTGGAACTCCCGATGGCCAAATTAAAAAGGTGGACCAGGGCGAGGTTTTACGATATCGCATTTATTTTGATTCAGCCGGCAAGGATTTTACTTCAACCGGCATCAGCATAGTTGATAAACTGCCGCCCGAAATGACGTTCATATCGGCAGATTATGATGTAAAGTATGGCAGTTATAACGCTGATACACATACCTATACTTGGCTATATCCCAATTTAAAACCAGGAACATCTGCCTATGTGGATATAATAGTAAAGGTTAAGACTGACACTCAGCCCGGCAAAATCATTACCAATTCGGTAACAATTGACAGCGACCAGACACCGCCTGCCTCCACAAGTGTCGATGTTATGACCAACATAAATACTTTGAATGTTACCAAATCCGTAATCGGAGCGTATTTTGATGGAACCGCATACAAGGTAGGTGCTGAGGAGACTGTTACTTATGATATCTGTATGGACAGCAATGCAGGCTATTATCCCTTTACCAACGTCAAGATTGTAGATAAATTGCCCGCAGAAGTTACATTTGTCAGTGCCGACGGCGACGGTACTATAGGACAATATAACAGCTCAGCACATACATACACCTGGACTTATGCCTCAATTCAGTCCGGCACGACAACCAACCTGCAGTTGAAGGCGAAAGTTAATAAAAATGTCTCTGTTGGAACAACAATTACCAATTCTGTCATCCTGACCTGTGATGAAGCGCCGTCAACTTCAGGTACTGCTGTTGTGGTTATTCGCCAGGCCCAGCTTAAGGCTACCTCACTTCAGTTCACCCCTAGTACACTGCGACGCAATAAAGGCACTGCGACGAATGTTACAGCTGTCTTGCAACTGTCTGCTGGATACAAAGCAAGTGATGTTAAAAACACACTGTTAGTGCTGTATCCCGGCAACATTAAGGCAACCAGTCAACAGATAACCTCTACATCTAAGGGGGCAAAGATTACTGCTGTATTTAAGAAAAACGACATCCTTGATGCCATATCAGGCTATGGCAAATTCAAAGTAACACTTATCGGTTCTCTCCAGTCAGGCCAGGACTTCTATGGTGAGCAGTATATCTGGATTTCAAGATTTACCGGCCA
>CAZYWY010000279.1:0-3436 GCA_964651605.1 uncultured Pirellulales bacterium
CGATGGCTCGGCAGGCAGCGGGACGGCCTAATTGATTTGCCAAAGCTGCGTAACTGGTGGTTTGTCCGAATTTTATTCTCCTGCAGGCTGTTAAAACCGCAATACCGAAATTACCAAAATCACCCAAGCTCAGATTTACGGGAAAATCCCGACACAAATCAATGCGGACGCCCTCAAAGTAAGCGGCAATTTTTCCCTGGAGATTTTTCTGATAGTTCTTGTCGAAATTAGCATCAGGCAAATTGCATAGCAGCAAGGTTTCGGCTTTTGCAATGGTTGGTTCGGGCAGTTGGCAGCGGCATAGGGCGTTTTCTGTGCCGGCTATGCCGAAATAGCCCCATTTCGTATGAAAAATAGTATATTTGAGTTTTATTTGCATTTTTTGCCTATAATTTGTACTAAATAACAGAACTAATCAGGCAATTTCTTTGACTCAACAATTAAATTTTGTTAATTATATATGTTTTTATAAAGTTTGCAGAGGTTATTTGTTTGTATTTGCCTGATTTTTTATGTCTATCGAAGAGCTTAGAAATAAAATAGACAATATTGATATGCAACTAATAAAGTTGCTTAACGAACGTGCAAGTATTGTGATTGAGATAGGAAAACTCAAACACAAGACTGCCGGCCCCATCTATGCACCGGACAGAGAAAAAGAAATACTGGAGAAAATCGTAAAAGCCAGCAATGGGCCTTTATCAGACAAGGCTCTTAGGGCAATCTGGCGGGAAATAATGAGCGGCTCTTTTGAACTGGAAAGGCCGTTGCGAATAGGTTATCTTGGTCCGCAGGGCAGTTTCAGTCATACTGCTGCTATGCTGAAATTCGGCCAGAGTATAGAATATGAGCCGCTTGTAGATATAAAAAGCATTTTTGTGGAAGTAAGCAAAAGTCATTGTGACCTCGGCCTGGTGCCTGTGGAAAATACGGTGGGCGGCGGGGTAATTGAAACGCTTGATGCTCTGGTGGATTCCGATGTTAAGATTTGTGCAGAGGTGCTGATGGCGATTCATCATAATCTGCTGACAAATTGTCCGCTGGAGGAAATTGATGTGATTTATTCCAAACCCGAAGTTTTTGCTCAGTGCCGCAACTGGCTCAGCGCTACCTTCAAGGAGGCAAAAACGGTCTCTGTTGCATCAACCGCAAAAGCAACTCAAATGGCTGCGGAACAACCAAAGGCGGCAGCGATTGGTTCAAAAATCGCCGCCGAACTTTATGGACTTGCTATTGCTTATGAAAATATAGAGGATGTTACTAATAATGTGACCAGATTTGTTGTTATAAGCAGAGAAGATGCAAGACGCACCGGTCAGGATAAAACCGCGATATTGTTCAGCACATCTCACAAGGCCGGCGCCCTGGCAGATGTGCTTGAGGTCTTCAAGAAGTATAATATAAACCTTACAAATATTGAATCCAGACCCAGTAGAAAAAGACAGTGGGAATATTATTTCTTTGTGGATTTCTTGGGTCACAGAACCGATGAAAACGTCCGTGAAGGTCTTGAACAGGCCGGCAAGCACTGCCTACAGCTTTCGATTCTCGGCAGTTTTCCCAGGACAACGGAGCTTATTTGATTGCGTTCCAACACAACAGCCAGATAAAAATTAAGGGTTTAAAAATGAGAAAACCATTTGTAGCCGGCAACTGGAAAATGAACACTACGAGTAAAAGCAGCGTCGCTTTAGCCGATTCCATAGCCGGCGGTTTTAAGGATGACAGTAATATAACCGTAGCGGTGTGTCCGCCTTTTGTTCACTTGCAGTCAATAATCGGGGCTCTTAATGGTTCGAGCATTGCCGTCGGTGCCCAGGATGTATATTTCGAGCCTGACGGTGCTTTTACCGGTGAAATCAGTGTGTCAATGCTGAAGGAAATCGGCTGTATTTATTGTATATGCGGCCATTCGGAACGCAGACACGTCTTATGTGAAACTGATGAGTTGATAAATAAGAAGGTTGCTGCTTCTATAAACGGTGGGCTTTTGCCTATATTATGTGTGGGGGAGCTTCTTGCTGAAAGAAAGGCCTCGCAGACAGAAGATGTGGTAACAAGACAGTTAAAAAAGGGTATGGCAGGACTCAGCAATGAAAAGGTACGCTCAGTAACAATAGCGTATGAGCCGGTCTGGGCTATCGGTACAGGTTTAACTGCCACACCTCAGCAGGCTCAGGATGTACATAAGTTGATTCGGCAGTTACTTGCCCGGATGTATGACAGCGAGCTGGCCGAGGAGACTCGTATTTTGTACGGCGGCTCGGTGAAGCCGGACAATGCAAAGCAGATAATGGAGCAGCCTGATGTTGATGGTCTGCTTGTAGGCGGGGCAAGCCTGAAGGAAAAAGATTTTCTGGCTATTATCAATGCGGCAATCAGTACTAAATGTCTCTGAAATCAGGCATAAGAACGCAGCATATTAGTGATGAGTTTTGAGTGTTGAGTTTTGAGTTTAACTCATAACTAAAAACTAAAAACTTAAATTTGGGGAATTGATATGACTGTTTTACCTTTATTGTCGGCTGGTCTGGTGATGACGATGTTCGCCATTTTGTTTGTCTTATGTTCCATAGTGCTGATTCTGGTTGTACTGGTTCAGAAGGGCAGGGGTGGCGGACTCAGCGGCGCACTTGGCGGAGGTATGGCCAGTGGAATTCTCGGCTCTAAAACCGGTGATTTTCTGACATGGGCGACAATAGTGCTGGCTGGAGTTTTTCTGCTTATAGCGATAATTCTGTCCAAATTCTACAAGCCGCCTGTCAGTAATTATGGGGCAGGCCAAACCCAAACAGCTCCTGCTGCTTCGCCTGCGGGACAGCCCTCCACAACAGCTCCTGCTATACCGCCAGAAGAAAAGAATGTAACTCCGGCAACTCCGGCATCTTCCGGCGAGTCTGAACCAGCATCCGGTATTTCGGATCAAAATAATACGGACTCGTCCGGCAGTTAGTTTGGTTGTGCCTGTTGTGCTGCATAAAAATAAATAAAACAAAGCGGAATTGAAAAAAATTATGATAAACAGTATGACCGGGTTTGGCCAGGCACAAGCCCAGATAAATGGTGTAAGCTACTGTGTTGAGATTAAAACCGTCAACAATCGCTACCTGAAAGCCATAATCAAGCTGCCGGAGCTTTTTGCTTTCCTTGAGGATGATATTGAAAAACTCTTGCGAAAGAATCTATCGAGAGGCACAGTAAATTATGTGCTGCGCCTTAAGGATTTGTCGACCGATGCCCTTTTTGATATAGATGAAAGAGCTTTACAGGCTTTGATTGAGAAACTCGGCAGGCTATGCGGTAATGCTGAGCTTAAAGGGATGCTTGATGTGGCAACACTGTTGAATTTGCCCGGAATTGTACGACAAGCATCGCCGGACAGGGAATCGTCTGAGCAGTTCAGACAAGCTGTTCTGGAAGTTACACAGACAGCTAT
>CAZYWY010000280.1:0-3432 GCA_964651605.1 uncultured Pirellulales bacterium
TCAGCGATTGTTTATTTATACGGGAAGATGAACTGGTCTTTCGTGCCTCACGCAGTGCCGGGCCGGGCGGCCAGAACGTCAACAAGGTCAATACCCGCATTACCCTGTTTTTCGATGTCACACACAGCAGCAGTTTAACCGACCAGCAGAAACAGAGGATAATCTCCGCTTTGCCGGGTCGTATCGACAAAGCAGGCCTGCTGCGGATTGTCTCGCAGAAATTCCGAACACAGCAGGCCAACCGCATCGCTGCGGTAGAAAGGCTGCAGCAGTTGTTATCGCAGGCTCTCAAAGAGAAAACAGCACGTCAAAAGACCTCGATTCCTTACTCGGCGAAGCAAAACCGGCTGAAACACAAGAGAAAACGCAGCCTGATAAAACAACTACGGGCAGAAAAAAACTTTGAGAGTATATGATACTGCGAGTATGCCGAGTTTAGAGCGTATTCTCATATATAATTTGTAATGTCCATTAAGGTGCAGTGCTAACATACGAAGAAGCCGATTCGACAGGACCACTGACATACTTTGGATAATTCGGATACGAGCAGAGCGGGAGACTGCGGTTTCCCGATGTCACCACAAGCGTTTTATCAGGAGCCTGGTTTTGCTCCACCCATTTCATCAGCAGATTTTGTTTATCATACTGGTTGGGAATTTGTGTCGCTTGAATATTCTGGCCATCGCCGTTGACGTTATAGCTACTGCCGCTAAGACCGTGACCGGTCTGAGGAATAACGAAGAAGCGGGCAAATGCGTCCACTGCGTCCTGACCCAGTTTGTCTATCACGGACTGGAAATAATCCAGTTGCGAGCCAGGCGATGAAAGTGTATCATTGGTCCCTACTGTGACAATTATCTTGCCGCCGCGTTTGTAAAACGCTGAAAGGTCGGGATTCGTTGAGTCTAACCACTGGGAAATCTGCTCTCGACGTTTGTTCAGCGCCCCTCCTTCAACATAATCAAGCGGATTTGCCGAGAGATTCTGCATCAGGAAGCCGGTTACACCGAGTATTCCCAGGTGAGAATGCATCGGGGCGTTTGCTGCGGCTCCCACCTGTCCACGATATCGAGTATTGGCAATCAATCCGCTGCCGGATGGGTCTGTGTTCGGCAGCCACATACCGAATGTTTGAACTCCGTTAGCAAGCGGTGTTGCGAATTTATACCGGCTGTAAACTAACTCAAGCGTCTTAATCTGGCCATCGGTTAGCTTTGCCGAAGCTGACGTATCCTGTGGATTGGGGTCAACACCATTTGGCGCACGCAAAGCAGCCCATGGGTCGGTAGTACCTATACCATCGGTGACATCGAATAGCTTACGAGCAGCAATATAGTTGTTTATGATTCCATCGGCCAGTCCGTCGAGCTTGTCGCACTGCCTTATGAATTCCCCTCGTATTGCGTTGACTTTCGCCGTTGTAACCCAGTTTGCCTGCGGTTTCTCCTGGATGCGTATCAGTTCCGGCGCCAGCATCAAGGTCGAGAAATTCACAATCGGAACATCAGCGATAATACCATCGTAATCCGCCGGATACCGCTGTGCGACTGTCAGGGCTTCGCGTCCGCCCTGCGAGCCTCCGATATAATAGTTGAATCGCGGCCTTTCTCCATAAACACGCTCCATAATCACCATAGCGGCATCGTGAGTCTTTTTCATCTGCATATAGCCTAAATTTTTTATGGCTTCGTCGTTTAACGCCCAGGCATCACCGGAATTTCTGCCGCCTGTTGGAGCTGCCCCCGGCCCACCACGGCCTCGCCCCATCATTCCCCCCATCCCCATTCCTCCCATGCCCATTCCACCGGCTTGATGACCCGAGTCGCTGCCATACATTGCGATTCCCTGGCTTCCTGTGCCGCCTCGGCCTCTGCTACCTCCAGCCTGGACTGTGATTGTGCCGTTCATACCGCCGCCGCCTTGCTGTATAGCCCGACGTGACCAGCTTGCAGGTAATACAACACGGAAATTGATTGGATATCCATTTGGGTCAACCGGCATAATAGCACCTTCTACAACTGCATAACTGGATGCTGCATCTGTACCAGCTACCCATCGAGGCGGGGAAAGGTTGACAGCGCTTACTGGCTCCCCAATCACTGAGACTGGTATAGATGTGCCTACACGCTCAACTGTTACATTAGCCTCGGTTATTACTATATTCTCGGTTGCCGGTGCCAGCTTTGACCCCGGAGCAGGAATTGTCTCGGCTCCGAGCATTTCGTTCGCAAACACTACGATAATAACAAGTATAAATGCCACCAATATTTTATACACTCGATTTCTGATTTTCATAAAATGTTTCCTTAACTCTGTTATCTTCAATTTTATGTGCTTTATGACCAAAGCGATAAAACCCAGCCCACAGAAGGCAGGCTGGGTTTTATCATGCATTCATCAGATTTAAATAATCATACAACAATAATAAAACGCTTACTTTTCACGGAACAACCTTTGTGAGAACCAGTACAGGTTGTCTTTCCAGATTCCAAAATCATGTCCGCCGCTGCCCACGTGCCATATATGGGGTACCTTCTTCTGTTCCAACCCCTTGTGGAAATCATATGGGATGAGCCGCACGGTTTGGTCATTGTCGCCGCAGCCAATCCACAATAGCTTCAATTTTTGGGTTGTCGTATTGGGATCGGGAACCAGTTGATCGACCGAGCTTGTGTTTGGGGCCGAAGAGAAACCGCCGACCCAGGCGAATTTATCGAGGTTACCCAGACCGATGTTCAACGCCTGGCCGCCACCCATCGACAATCCTGTAATGGCACGGTGTTCACGGTCGGTATATACGGAATAGTGTGACTCGATATATGGGATTATGTCCTTAAGTAAATCATTGGTGAAAGCTGTCCCCCAGCCACCAAAGTTGCTCATGCCACCACCACCGCGGCCGCCCATACCTGTACCACGACCAGCAGCAGCACGACCGGCAGCAGCACCACGACCGACGGCATTGGCATCACCACGTGTACCCATACCCATTCCACCACGTCCACCGGCGCGACCGGCCGCATCAGGTGTACCAGCCGCTGGAGCAATCGCACCAGCCGGAACGCCCGCACCAGCTCTGGTAGCCGGTGCTCCACCAGGAACCGTACCATCACGTCTACCAGGTTCTACATTGGGTGCACCAGGATCTACATTGGGTGCACCAGTGCCACGACCGCCACCCATCATGCCGCCGCCCATCATACCACCGCGACCACCGCGACCGCCACCTCCACTGCTGGCTGATGCATCGCCGTTGGGGAAAACGACTATCATAGGCATAAGCTTCTGGTCGGCATTCAGATTATCGAGGATTATAGCCGCTCCACCCTGGTTTCTACCCAACCCGGTCCACTCGTGATTCTCATTGCCGCCGATGCCGTGAAGGACATATAGCACAGAATACTTCTTATCCTTGGAATATCCGGGCGGGGT
>CAZYWY010000281.1:0-3405 GCA_964651605.1 uncultured Pirellulales bacterium
CGTGGCAATCTCAAAACACACGATTGTAGATTGCTTCGCTGCGCTCGCAATGACGACCGAAGCGCACCTATTAAACGAAATCGGTTTTATATCTTGCGGATTATGTTTTACCAGAAAAATAAAAGCAGGTAAAGAAGATTCAAAGACAAATCAGGCGCTATTTTAATAGGTGAACTTCTTTTTCAGCTACAATTTAAACGCCAAGCTGAGAATACTGGTTAAACAACATTGAATAATACTTCATCAGTATGTATATCGACAGGTATATTAACAAAACTGTGCCAACTGCTACAATTACAGTTATGACAGTTTTTGTTGTGTTCTTGTAGTGTGGATTCTTCCATACCATCGGCAGAGCGAACGGGCCTATAACCAATATTGCAAGAATTAAGATGCTTGTATTATAGTACCATTTGTTTCCACTATGCACCGTAGCGGAGCGGCTCGTTCCATCAAGAAATTCGCCGCAGTACCGGCACTTAATGGCCTCAGGCTGAATCAATTCTGCACAGAAGGGACATTTTTTGAGTCCCGCAGTGTTTTTCGCCGGCATAGAATCCTGCTGTTTTTCAAAATCTTCCATAAACTTATTTGTAACAACATTTGAATCCATAGTAAATGTATTTATCGGCTCTTTGGTGAAGGTTCTTAATTATATAATATACTACCGCTGCTTGTGGTTATTTCGATTCGGCCCAGGCAAGGCGGGTACATCTGACGGTGCTGGTCAGTCTGGCCGGGCCGCCCCAGCATCTCAACAGGCAACTGCTAAAATTACTCAGCACTTTATCGTTGCGGACATAAGAAAGATACAAATAATCCGGTATCAGCCTGCCGAATATGATGTTTCTTATAGTAACCGACGGCGCATCTGCCCCGCTCAGCTCGAAGGGTACCCAGCCATAGTCCTTAAAATAAACCTCCGCCCAGTTATGTCCGGTCGGTGTTGATTTAACTCCCATCGTATAGCCGGTGACGACTCTGGCAGGGATGCCTTTGGCCCTGCAGAGCGCAACGAATAAATCCGAGTATTCCGTACAGTCGCCCTTGTGGTAACGCAATACAGTTGCGGCGCCATAACCTTTGCCGCTGAGCTTGACATAATCCATATTGTCGAGGACATAATCATATATGTTTTTTACAACATCTACTTCTGTTTGGCCGGTGATATCCGTTGCAATTTTTTGTATGGCAGGATTGTCTTTCTCAATGTACATTTCCTGCTTCAAAAACTCTGCAAGCTCGGCCTCTTCAAGCTCGGCCGGCTGAGGATTGCTGAGCGCAGTGGACAAGTCGTATCTGTACAACCGGGCTTTGATGGAAATATCAATATATATTATTTTACTGTCAGGGCTGGTAAATATGTATTCCGCATAAGTATTGCCATTCTTCTGGAAAGTCCTTTCAGGCTCCGGCGTGCTTTCGATACTTATAATTTTCTGCCTGTCCGATATGGTCTGAGGCAGCAATACAAGAAACTGCATCCTGTGAGTTGCGCTCGGCACTGTCAATTTATAAGAAATGTTGAGCCGAACTGTGCTGCTTTGAGAATTTAACGGCAGCAGTCCTTGTTGATTCTGCACCCGTCGTCCGGGCGGATACTGGCCGAATGTTTCTGTCAGCAACATCAGGCCAGGCAGAAATAATACTATAATTATTTGCAAACGGCTCATTCGGAATTATTCGATTCCAAGAGCTTCCCTGACGGCAGCCTCGGCCTTCGCCTCGGCTTCCTTTGCCTCTTTTATCTCAGCAATCTCTTCGAATTCCTTGGGCAGCGGAGCTTCAACAAGCCGCTTGACCCTCGTCTCCAGATGTTGCTTAAATGCCGTGCCTGCGGGCACCAGATGACCGAGTATGACATTTTCCTTCAGACCATGAAGCTCATCAACCTTACTTGCCAGTGCCGCCTCCGTCAGAACCTTTGTTGTTTCCTGGAAACTGGCTGCGGCTATAAAGCTGTCCGACCACAGCGAGGCCTTGGTTATTCCCAGAAGCAGAGTGTTGGCAGTTGCCGGTTTGGGTTTTTTGCCTGTTGCCGACCGGCCGCCGATTCTGGCGATTTTTTCATTGATAGCTGTCAATTCATCCTTACTGACAATTTTGCCGATTTGAAGCTCGGTAGCATCGCCAACATCAACGATTTTGGTCAGCTTCTCGTTCTCCTTTTTGAAAACGAACCTGTCAAGAACCTCACCGGGCAATAACGCACTGTCGCCGACAGAATCGATTTCCACCTTTCGCATCATCTGAGAGCAGATAATTTCTATGTGCTTGTCGTTGATATTGACATTCTGCGAACGGTACACATTCTGGATTTCTGTGATTAAATATCTTTGTAATGCTTCTTCGCCTTTGATTCGCAGAATATCGTGCGGCACCAGCGGACCATCCGTGAGTGGGTCACCAGCCTCGACGAAATCCCCCGTATGAACATTCAGATGTCTGTCACGAGCTACGTGATGCTCTTTTTCCATACCGCTTTCGCTTCTGATAGTAATGGTCATTTTGCCCTTGCGTTTGTCGCTTCGCAGCTCCACCCTGCCGCTGATTTCCGCCATTGCTGCCGGGTCTTTGGGCTTGCGAGCCTCGAACACCTCGGTAACACGGGGCAGACCTCCGGTAATATCCTGTGTTCCGCCAGTTGCTCTGGGCAAGTGAGCGAGCAGTTGGCCTGCTTTAACAGATTGTCCTTCGGTAACTTCAATTCTGGCCCCTGCCGGCAGGTAATGCACATCCAGGATTTTGCCGTCATTATCCTCTATGATAATCTGCGGGTGCTTGTCTCCCTTGTGTTCTATAACGACCGGCTTTCCTGCCTGGCCTTTTCGCTCTTCCTCGATTCCAATAGTTTCGCCTACAATAATATCAACAAATCTAATGTTGCCGTTCACTTCCGCCAGAATCGGGACTCTGTGCGGGTCCCACCTGAACAAGACCGTGCCTGTTTTAACCTTTTTGCCGTCTTTAATCAGCACAACAGCTCCGTAAGGCACTTTGTATCTGCAAAGCTCTCTGTCTTTCTGGTCGAGGAGCGCCACCTCGCCGTTTCGCTTCAGTGCAACTATGTCAATGCCTTCTTCCTTCTGGATTTCAACTGCGTTAATATCGCGGTACTGAACATTTCCTGAATATGTCGCACGCTGTTCGCGTTCGAGAATAGCTCTTGATGCGACACCGCCGGTATGGAATGTTCGCAGCGTAAGCTGTGTTCCCGGTTCACCGATGGATTGAGCAGCGATTATACCGACTGCCGAGCCTTCTTCAGCAAGCTGGCTTGTACTCATATCCCAGCCATAGCATTTTGCACATATCCCGAACGGGCTGTCGCAGGTCAGCGGGCTTCTGACCCGAATGGCATCCAGACCCAGCGCCTCTATTTTTGCCGCTATCAGAGGAGTTATT
>CAZYWY010000282.1:0-3399 GCA_964651605.1 uncultured Pirellulales bacterium
GGTTTTGTAGAATATTTATAACCCAAAGTGGAGTATATTGAGAATTTGTTGCTCCAACCAGGATTCTGTCTAAAAGCGTTTCTGAACATTGTTCATTGGGGATTAAAAGTCCATTATTTATAGCTTCAGACAACTTTTCTACCAAAGGACGTTTTGCTTTCCTATAATTAATATAGCTTTGGTGTTTAATAAAATCATGGTCACCGACATTCAAAACACAACTATCGTCATTGGGTTCTATTGGTCTTGTCTGCCAACTCGTTAGATTTACAATAATTATTCGTTCAGGTAAATTGAAGGGATATGATATTACAAACCACAGATGGGAAGGAAGTATATCTGTATGTTTATTAAAAAAGGAGCTTCCAATATCAAAACGCATTAATAATACATGCCTAATATATTATCAATTTCAGATTTTTCTCTTTCCATATTGCAGATTTCTTCGAGCCATTCACTTTTTCCCATAGCTTCTAATAAATCGGCAAGAGAAATAATTTTTGAAGAATTTCCGGGATTATTTTTTATAAATTCTGGCAGTTTTTCCGATTCTTCAGCAACGTCCCATTCACCTTTTTCTCTGTATTCTTGCCAGATTTTACTTAATAACTCAATTTCATAGCGGTTTAATTCATCGTTTCCAGGGTCATTGATTAAACGAATATTATAACCATCTTTTTGTATATATTTATCCCATTCGCTATTGTAAATTGATTCTTGTTTGACTAAGCGTAAAATTTCACTTAATGTTGGTCCATGTCTTAAAGCTACAAAATGGTCACCTGTTATTGGCTTGCCTGTTTCTTCCAAAGATTTTCGGTCGGCAAAGAGAAGAAGTTTAAGAACACGCATGTAATTATCAGATTCATTTGTAGCACGATTTTGTTTTAATAAAAAAGCTATAGCCTGCATAGCTTTCCTGCTATTAAACTCAAAAGGATAAAATTCATTTATTTGTCTTTTTATCTTCATAATCCACCTACGCTCCGCTAAGAACATTGTATAAATATTATTCGTCAAAATCAATAAATTTGTTCAATATATTTATATCTCTTTAATATGCAACGAGTTATAGCAAGGTGGGCATGGGCTTTAGCCCTTGCTGAAAGTTAAGTAGGGTGCGATGAATCGCACTGCCGTTCCCGTGAAGGATGCCCAACGGCAAAGGGATGGCCAAGTCCACGATTAAAAGTGTTCTGGAAATGGTGCGAAATATCGCTCTATCAACTAACAACTAATGACTAACGACTATCGACTAAAAACTATCGACTATTCGGCTATCAAAATCCTCTTTATATCATTTCAAATTTCTGGTAAAAATAAGCGCAAGAAATAAGGGTAGCTCTGAAAATGTCATTGCGAGGAGTCCCTTAGGGACGACGAAGCAATATTCATTATTGCTTCAAAACTGAGATTGCTTCGCTACGCTCGCAATGACAAACCATACTTTTAGAGATTGCCTTAGATATAAAAAGGGTAGTTTTATTTTAAAGGTCTTTGTAATTATATGAAGCTCAGAACGAAAAAGTCTGTGCTTAAAGGCAGCGTGGCGATTCCGGGCTCGAAATCGCATACTATTCGTGCGGTCGCAATCGCCTCTCTGGCGAAAGGCCAAAGCCTTATACGTCAGCCGTTAATATCGAGTGACACGCTTTCAGCGGTTGCCTGTTACAGTGCGATGGGTGCTAAAATTGATACGTCCGATCCGCATCTGTGGAAGGTAACCGGCACAGGCGGAAAAATAACTTCGCCTGCAGAACCGATTGACTGCGGCAATTCCGGCACGACAATCAATATAGCAATAGGTTCGGCTGCTTTGGCTGCTGAAGGGCAGGTTATAACTTTGACGGGCGACGCACAGACTTGCAGCAGGCCGGTAGGGCCACTGGCGGAGGCACTGACAAAAATCGGGGCCAACTGCGTTTGTCTGAACGAAAACGGCAAACCACCGGTCGCGATTACCGGCAGGCTCAAGGGCGGCAGGACATCCATCGCCGCATCTACAAGTCAGTATTTGTCCAGCCTGCTTTTATGCGCGCCGCTGGCTCAGCAGGATACCGAGCTCGAAGTGACATTGCTGAATGAGCCGGGTTACGCACGGATGACGCTGGACTGGTTAGACAGGCAAAAAATCAAATACGAAAACCAGCAAATGCGCAAATTCAAAATCAGGGGCAATCAAAGTTACAAGGCCTTCGATGAGGCGATTGCCGCCGATTTTTCAAGCGCTACATTTTTCCTTTGTGCTGCTGCGTTATGCGGCGAGCAGGTGACATTGCTCGGTCTGGATTTTGCCGACAGCCAGCCTGACAAGGTTGTGGTTGATTACCTGCGGGCGATGGGCGCCGATATATCTATCGGGAACAATTCGGTAACGGTCAGGGCATCGAAATTAAAAGGTGCTGATATAGATATGAACGCCACGCCTGATGCACTGCCGGCACTGGCGGTTACAGCCGCTTTTGCCGAGGGGACAACAGGTCTGCTGAATGTCCCTCAGGCGCGAGCCAAGGAGACCGACCGGATAAAATGTATGGCTGAAGAGTTGAAAAAACTGTCGGTGGATGTTCAGGAACTACCCGACGGTCTTGTAGTGCAGGGCAGTTTGAATCGTCCCTCATCCCTCGTTCCTCGTCCATCGGTTTTGTTTGACGGCAGGGGTGACCACCGAATCGTGATGGCAATGTCACTTGCAGGGCTGATGCTCGATAGTCAATGTGTCATTGATACCGCTGAGGCTATGAGTGTTACATTTCCGAGCTTCGTGGATTTGATGAAAAGTATTGGTGCAGATATTCAGCTTATTTCTTAGAGTTGTGATATTTGTTAGATACGGCGGTTTTTTATCCTTAATCGCAACAGTTTTTTTGCAGGTCTGTAAGGGCAAATATTTGTGCAGCAGGCTAAATTTTTAGTTGCTCAGACCGCTTGAATCCTGGTATAATAGCACACAAGGACGTTTCAAACATATCGTATTTGCACCTGTGAAGGCCGTAGTTGTCCTGGTTATTCAGGAGGTTCAAGTTATGGCGAAAGTAGGTGTATCAACAGACCGCGATAACGGCGTAAGCATTTCTGAAAGCAGCGGAAGTATTTATGGGAATCCTGAGCAGACTATTTCAAGGCAGAGACTCTGAAAAAATGCTTGATGGTGTGGAAATGGTCAAGATGGGAGTCCTCAACCGTCTTGTCGAAAGATATAAGGGCATTTATGGACAGGAGACGGCTGATTCTCTTGCAGCGGCGGTTGTTCACGAACTGTTCTGCGAGAGGCCGGCAGACCCGGTTGCGGTGGATTTTTTTACGGCCAACAAAAATGTGATTGACCGGGAAATGTCGAATTTGAAATATGACGAAAAAGTTTGTGGGATAGTATCCCATGCAATACGTATTAAGTGT
>CAZYWY010000283.1:0-3395 GCA_964651605.1 uncultured Pirellulales bacterium
ACTACGATGACTTTTTCCGCATCGGCAGGCCCGACATAATCGAACAGATGGTACAGCCTGCCTACAACCTTTGCGAATTTATCCATCGTCTGCTGCACAATCTCAGGCAGTGCCAGATAATATTTATTCACGGTCTCTCTGCCCTGGAAATAGACATCGGGGTTCTGAGCAGTTCCGCCGATGCAGGGCCTGTCCGGCGTCATCGCTCTGGCCTTGTGCCTTGCGACCAGCTTGTCGTCGATTACAGCACGCATATCGTCGAAAGTAATCTCCTCGACCTTCTGCACCTCGTGACTTGTGCGGAAGCCGTCAAAGAAATGAAGAAAAGGCAAAGAAGTGGCAAGCGCCGACTGCTGTGCAATCAGCGCCATATCCAAAACTTCCTGCACGTTGGACGATGCGAGCATCGCAAATCCGGTTTCTCTGCAGGTCATCACGTCGGAATGGTCGCCGAAAATTGAAAGTCCCTGGCAGGCCAGCGAACGTGCCGAAATATGAAAGACGGTCGGCAGCAATTCACCGGCGATTTTGTACATAGTCGGTATCATCAGCAGAAGTCCCTGCGAGGCTGTGAAGGTCGTCGTCAATGCCCCGCCTGTCAGAGCGCCGTGTACGGCTGCTGCGGCGCCGGCCTCGGACTGCATCTCGGTAACCGATGGCACTGTACCCCATATATTGGGCTGGCCTTTGGCAGTTTTCGCATCGGCGATTTCACCCATACCGGAGCTTGGGGTGATGGGATAAATCGCTATAACTTCGTTTGTCGCATGAGCTACATACGCTGCTGCATCATTGCCGTCTATTGTGATAATTTTCCGTTTCATATTTCCACCACTTTCTATAATAAAAAAACTGCAAATAATAGCTGAAAACACTGCTGTTACACAGCTACGAGAAAAAGGGCGTGTATTTTACTGCTCGATGCCGAAAAAATCAAGCCATTGTTTTGTTTCAATTTCACTTATTCCTTCACGCTTGGCTCTCGGCTCAGGGGTGGGTCTTTTTTTGCTAAGTTGCTTCTGTAGTAGCTCCCAGAAATCCTCTGATTTGACTGTTGCTGCCTTGCGGGTATGGGCGGCCTTGCGCAACCTCCTGTCGCTGCTGACGATAGTGAGCCTTTTCGGTGCCGAGTTGAGCCTTATTTTCTCCTCTATAACCGAATCTGAGTCGGCTCCTGCGCCGGCGAAAAAAACCTCAGGCAGCCCTATATTTTCAAACGGACTTTTATCTCTGGGTCCAGCCCCATCGAAAATAATTTCGCCGTCCTGGCCGGTCAGCTTCAAATATCGGCTGACAACCCGGCACAGCTCGATGGCTTTGATTGAAATCGAATCTTGCTCGATTTTATATACCGCGTGTAACAGATTATTGCCGTCGATAATTATCATAAATAAGGATAGGGGATACGTGTCCGCCTCCTGCCCCCTGTCATCTATCCGCTGAATCTTATTTCGCCCTGGACGATAGTTTTTTCGACCCTGCCTTTTACGAGCCAGCCGTTGTAGGGGCAGTTCCTGCTCTTGGAGCGGAATGTCCCAACATCAATTTTATACTCCGCATCAGGGTCAATAATGGTAACGTCGGCCTGTTTGCCGATGCTGAGAGTGCCTTTGTCAATCCCGATGATTTTTGCCGGCCTTTCCGTCATCAATCTAATCAGACCGGGCCAATCCAAAATTTTCGGCTCCAGCAGTGCCTTGATATAAAGTGACAACGCACATTCGAGCGAGGCAATGCCGAACGGCGCAGTAAGAAATTCAAGCTCCTTTTCGCTCTGTAGGTGCGGTGCATGGTCGGTCGCAAGAGCATCAACCAGCCCATCGGCAACTGCCTGCTTCAACGCCTCGACATCCTGCGCTGCCCGCAGGGGCGGATTGACCTTGTAGTTGGTGTCATAGTCGGCACAGTTTTCCTCGGTCAGCAGCAGATGATGAGGCGTTACCTCGCAGCTGACCGGCAGTGACATTTTTTTCGCCTGCCTTATCAGTTCAACCGAGCCTGCGGTGGAAATGTGCTGGGCGTGGTAGCGAATCCGCTCAGGCGGCAGCTTCCTGACAAGCTGAATGTCACGCCATAGCATCGCCTCCTCAGCCAGGCTGTCCAGCCCCGGCAGACCCAGTATCGTTGAATAATAGCCCGCATTCATCACACCTGAGCCTGCGATTCGGTCGTCCTGGCAGTGCTGGGCGATGACGACGTTGAACATACCTGCGTATTTCAGAGCCCGCAGCATAACCGCCGGGTCCTGCACGCCTCTGCCGTCATCGGTGAACCCGACCGCCCCGGCCTCTACCATAAAGCCCATCTCCGCAAGCTCCACGCCCTGCGAGCCTTTGGTGATTGCGCCCATCGTATAGACGTGGGTCTTTCGTGCCTTTCTAGCCTTGCGGTGGACATATTCGACGTCGGTGTGGCTTTCGATAACGGGGTTTGTGTTGGGCATACAAACCACCGAGGTGAACCCGCCTGCCACCGCTGCCGCTGAGCCGCTGGCGATGGTTTCTTCCTCTTCGTCGCCCGGCTCGCGGAAGTGGACGTGAATATCAATCAGGCCGGGCGTAACTAATTTGCCGGCTGCATCTATGAAGTTTTGAGTTTTGAGTGCTGAGTTTTGAGTTAATTCGCCGACCTGGGCGATTTTGCCGTCCACAATCAGCACATCGCAGATTTTGTCGATATTGTTCGCCGGGTCGATTACCCGCCCGTTTTTGATTAAAAGTTCAGAGTTCATACTAATTAACGAGCCATTCTTCTACTTGCGTTCAGTATGGTGATTCCCACAATTTGCTCTGCTTCATACCGGATTATGATGTCATCATCCGTTAGTTCAGAATCATCGGCATGGCTGGGCTTCTTGAAATTAACATACAGCACGTCCGCCTGTTTATCATAAGAAGTCCAAATCCTCTCGTGAGGAATCTCCAACAACTGAGGTACAAGGGGCAGCATTCTTTCTATCTCTATTGCGGCCATAGCTTTTGCCTCCTCTCAAATTGTCTTTTTTGCTTTGTTAAAAATGCAGTTATGATAAATCCGTCCGTTTTACTTACCTCTTTGTACACTACCACAATATATTTGTCTTTTTCCACTTCTCTTACAGCCAGACATTCGCCGGCCTTGCCCCGGTAAATTGCCTGTGGGTCTTCTACGGTTTCAAGGACTTCAAAATAATAACCTGCCATTTCCGAATGTTCCTCGGTAATGTGGAACCATCTTTCCTGTGGCAGTCTGACAGGCACATTATTTTTCGACCTGACTGTATCCATTCCAGATATTTCCTTCGACTAACCAGTAAGGACTATTGGATAGCAGCCGCCTGGTTGACTAGGAACAGCACCGCCATTCGCACGGCCAGCCCGTTGGTTACCTGCTCGAGAATCACGCTGTTTTTGCCG
>CAZYWY010000284.1:0-3370 GCA_964651605.1 uncultured Pirellulales bacterium
AGGCCCAACGTCTCAATAAGAATTTTTCGTGCGTTCGGGTCCGTGTGATTTAGCAGCAGGGTTGCCGCTGTAATACGCATCTGCTCATCGGGATTCTTTAAAAGCGTATCTCTGTTAACCTGAAGCTGCGGGTCAAGAGTGACATCCGATGTAGTTACCTTTGCCGGAGCAGATACAGCAGCTTTATCCTGCACCGCGTATGTCCTGTGGCATCCCACTGTAAGTATTAAGGCCGTCAGATATATCCGCATTGCTTTCATTACGATTACCTCGATTAGCCGGAAAGATTTATTCATCATCTTCGATTGTAAATTGTAAGCTGCAACTTGTAAATCGCAAATTTATCACTCGCTTCTGGCAAGGCGAAATGCAAATTATTCCTCACGAATTTTTTATGGTCTTGGATGGAACTGCCGGTGAACCTCCCTCAATCTGTTGTAGTCAACATGCGTATAAATCTGGGTGGTTGCTATGTCCACATGTCCGAGCATCTCCTGCACACTGCGCAAATCCGCCCCCCCCGATAATAAATGTGTCGCAAAACAATGTCTCAACGTATGCACGGTTAAATTCCTCGGCATTCCTGCCCTAACGGCATATTTTTTTACCAATCTCCAGATTTCAATACGGCTCAAAGCCCTGCCTGTTCGTGAAAGCAGCAAAAAATCTTCGCTGAAAGGCTTTGCCAGCCTGGGTCGCAGATTCTCAAGGTAATCCCTAACAGCCGAAATGGCAACCTTCCCAATCGGAATCACCCGCTCTTTGTTGCCCTTTCCAAAGCACCGCAAATAACCAATGTCAAGATTCAGGTTAGAGGTCTTCATACCCGCCAGCTCGCCGGCACGGATACCGCTGGCATAAAGCAGCTCAAGCATCGCCTTGTCCCTGAGGTAGTAAGGCTCTTTTTCATCCGGGGCATTGAGCAAATTAACAACCTGCCCTTCGCTGCAAACACACGGCAGTTTCTGCCAGAGTTTCGGGCTATCGAGTATCGCAGTAAAATCATTGTTCACAAGTCCCATCAGCCTGCCATACCGCAGGAACATCTTTATCGCCACCAATGCACGCTTCAGCGAGCTTTCGCCTTTCTGCTGGCGTGTAAGAGTCCGCATAAAATCGTGAACTACGGTCGGCTTAAGTTGATTGAGCCGGCTGATGCCGCAGGCCTGGCAATATTCGAGAAAGCTCTTTAAATCTCGGCCATAACCTAATACCGTATTTTCGGATAGTCCCGCCTCCACTGTAAGATAATCCAGGAAACTCTTTACCTGCTGCCCAAAAGGCAGTTCTTGTATTTTTCTGCAGACCGATTGTCTTTGCACCGATAACATAAATTCGTCGCTCGTCGCTCGCTATTCGTCGCTCGAGACACGAGTCCCTTGAGGGATGCCTTACGGCAATACGAACTACGAACTACTTTTTATATCGGCGTTGCCGCAAATCTGTCTTTATCGCAATTCCCTTGTATCTCGTATATTTTAAAATTTATAAATCTAAAAGCCGTTCATTTCCGTTTAACTTTACCTATTTACAGGGAGACTCTCGTGAAACCACGTACTATTATTTACGAAATTAAACAGAGGGTTTAATCCTATAAAAAACACTGCCGCTTCAGGCTGATGAGAAATGCGGACTAATTATTTTGCATCTGAACGTTACGCCTGATAATTTCAATTTTAGAGTATATTTCCTCAGACATTTTACTGTTGGGGAAATCCTTTATTATTCGTTCCCCAAGGTCTAACGCATCCGCCCATCGTCTTTCAGTAACAGATATTGAGAATTGCATTCCGAGGTTGTGCAGTTTTGTACGGAATATATCGCTTGCTGCCTCCTGCAGAGCAGAGGCTTCATTGGGGCTGAGATACTGGTCGAGCTCTTTGAGAATCTCCAGGCTGCGGTCGGTCTCCTGGTTTTGAATGGCGTCGTCCCAGGCTGCCAGCATGATTTTTTTGCGTTCCTGTTTTCTATCTATCAGGGTCTGCCGCATTGCCTTGGCTTGTTCGCTTTCGGGACACGCCTTAATCATTCCTTCGATTTGCGTACTGGCTTCCACCCACCGGCAGTCATCGAGCAGCTTTTCGATATTTGTTATCATCTGGTTCAGCCGTTCCTGATAAGTTGCATTTCGGTACTGTTCCACCTGTTTTCTTAATTCTGTGGCAAGGTCTATATATTCAGGCTGCATAGCGATATCGTCTGTTAACTCAATAGCTGCATCGAAATCCTGCGTCTGGAGCTTTTCAAAAACAGCCTGCCGCAAAGATTGCCTGTCGGCATCACGAAAAGCAATTGACTTTGCTGTTTCGCTGATGCGTGTGCTGTGGTTGATTTGGGCAAGTCCGTTATGAATTTTTTCCAGTGCTGCGGTAAGCTCTTCCATTTTTTTACTGTTATCCCGCAAAGCGTCAAAAATCTTGATAACTCTCGACAGTATTACGAGCAGGGCGCTCAAAAATAACAGCGCACCAAGCATTAGAACAATCTGGCTTAAAATGTTGGATTCGGATGTTTGAAAAGCATCTGAGAATAAAATTACTGCAGCAAGAACAGCAATGGCTAAAAAAACGACGAAAATATGCCATCTGTACCGCGACAAAACTCCTTCATCGGTTGGATTCATATAGCTTTGCCCTCAATAATATTTATTGAGCTATATTCAATCTCTAAAAATCTATTGTATATTATGACCGCCTTATTGTCAATATTGACAGACGGCCAAAGATGAGGTTTTATTGCACATTTTTGTAGCGAATTCCATATAACCGGGCATAAGTTTATAAGATGCTTTTTTCCCCGGTTTCGTAAATAGACCAGTTATTTTACAAACGGTCATAAAAGAGCCATTTAGGACGATATAGAAAAATAAAAATATTTTTAAAAATGTTGTTGACGGTGTATTGATACCGGCATACAATGGTATTTTACCTATGGGCTGAAAATTGTTTTCAGGCCAATAGAAAGGTTAAGGTTAGGGTTTTGAAAGAAACTAAAAGATTATTAGTTTTTTCGCCTTGAACTGCCGACGGGCAAAAGTTAGGTTGTCCGTGATTGTATAACCGCTGGCAGATTCGAGCAGCGGTTTTTTTGTTGCTCTTTTTAAAGTTTATAAGTTGACCTGTCGCTGAAAGGCGTTAAAATGCTGCATTTGGCCGGGCTCGTAGCTCAGTTGGTTAGAGCGTACGCCTGATAAGCGTAAGGTCGGTAGTTCGACTCTACCCGGGCCCATATTTAGTTATGAGTTTTAAGTGTTGAGTTTTGAGTTGTTTTTTGCAACTAAGAACTCAAAACTGAGAACTCAAAACTTATGAAGCTCGGGGACGTAGCTCAATTGGGAGAGCGCCGGCTTTGCAAGCCGGAGGTTGCCGGT
>CAZYWY010000285.1:0-3366 GCA_964651605.1 uncultured Pirellulales bacterium
CCTTTAACAGCGGCCCAGTGTAAAGCAGTTTCACCCCAAGGACCTTTTGCATTGACATCGGCACCGTGATTCAGGATGACTTTAGCAACATCGGTATATCCTAAATAGGCTGAAAGATGCAAAGGACTCTGTTGAAATCTGCCTGTGACATTAATACGGGCACCATTTGCCAGAAGACACTCAACTGCTTGCGGATTATTACCGAGAATAGCAGCAAATAGAGGTGATTCTCCCTTGACTTGTAAATTCACTACAGTTGGGTCATTTTTAATCATTTCGGCAAGACGATTCATATCACCAATCCATGCAATATCGGAAATGGTAAAAGCTGGTTTATATGTTAATAAAAAGGCGGCAACTTCTTTGCATCGTTTTATTCTATCCGGCTCAAGCCGATAAGCGTCTGCTTCCCAAACTGGAAACACTGCGTAATCAAACGGTGTCTTATTTCTGCTGGATTTTGCATTTATATTTGCGCCTTTTGAAATCAGCATTTTTACTGCGTTCAAACAGCCTTCCTTTGCCGCCAGATGAAGGGGTGTTTCGCTGAAATTGTTTGTAGCATTTATTTCTGCACCATTTTTTATAAGCAGCTCTATTAATTCGGCCTTATCGGTAGCTGCAAACAAATGTAATGCTGTAAGAGCAACATTGTATTTATCCGGCCAGTTGACATCAGCCCCATATTTTATAAGAAGCTCTGCAATTTCAGGATTATTGGCATAACGCAAAGCAAGAGGATTGTCTTTCGGGCTTGCACCATTAGCAATAAGCAGCCTGACAATTTCGTTATTTCCTCTACTAAGGGCAGTGTAAAGAACAGGCGTTGAGCCAGCTTTGTGTTGGCGTTCAATAAGGGCGAGTTTATTATTCCTTTTCAGCATTGTGCTGACGGTGTTAATATCCCCATCTTGCACGGCCTTAATAAAGCGAACCTCCTCATCAGGGGTGAGAATGACATAAACAGGGAAAATCAGAAGAAAAACACAGACTATAGCAATTAAAACCGCATATTTTTTTCTCGCTGTCATATCGCAATTCCCCTCAATTCTGCACCCATTAGCCTTGGTGATTTTATTTTGTCAGAATCATTTTTAATGAGATTAGCAGGAAAACTACACCGAACAGTCTTCGCAGATGTGTTTCGTTCATACCTATAACACATTTGGCGCCGAGCAGGCCTCCTATAAAGAAACCTATACAGATAAAAGCAGCGATTTTCAAATCAACAAAGCCGGCCTTGTAATACGTCCAGGCGGCCAACAGCCCGATTGGCGGCACCATCAACGCAAGTGTCGTACCCTGTGCCTGATGCTGCGACAGGCCGAATAGAAAAACCAGTGCCGGCACAAGAATTATGCCGCCGCCTATGCCGAGCAAGCCGCTAAGGGCGCCTGCGACCAGACCTACAATCAGACAAAGAAAAATATTCATTTTTAATTTCCTCTAATTCGTCGCTTGTGGCTCGTTGCTCGTATTGCGAGTCACGGGTCACGGGTCACGTTTTCACCCAAACAGCTCCTTGAATTTACTTTCTATATCGGGACTTTCGCATAACGTCTGGCCGATTAGCACCGCCCTGACGCCGATGGATTTGAGCTTTTCAATATCGGCTTTGGTTTTGATTCCGCTTTCGGCGACCAACTCATCTGTATTATCCAAAAGTCCCGCCAGTCGGCCTGTTATGTTAATATCGACCTGCATTGTCGATAAATCGCGGTTGTTGATTCCCAGCACGCTGTATCCTTTTTTAGGGAAACCGGCCAGACTGCGTACAGCCAAAAGGGTGTCGGCGCCGTGAACCTCCAGAAGCACCGTCAAAGTAAGCTCAGCGGCGAGGATGAGCATATCCATCAACTCGCCCGGTTTGAGGACATCGGCGAGCAAAAGGATGGCATCGGCCCCTGCGGCGCGGGATTCGTAAATCTGCCAGGGGTCAATTATAAAATCTTTCCGCAGCACAGGGACATCCACAACGCTGTGAACCTGCTGGACATATTCGAGCCTGCCCCGGAAATATTGCTCATCGGTCAGCACGCTGATTGCATCGGCACCGCATTTTTGATAAATCCGGGCGATTTGGACAGGGTCGAAATCAGCCCGTATCAGACCGGCGGATGGTGAGGCCTTTTTAATCTCTGCAATGACATTTACGCCGCGTTTGTTCGGCCTGGTGACAGCCGTGTAAAAGTTGCGACACTTGGGCATTTGCTGGATTTGATTTTTAAGCTCATCGCGCGGCCTGAGCATCTTGAGCCGGCTTACCTGTGCTTTTTTATCTGCTAATATTTTTTCGAAAATATTTGCCAAAGTTATCACCCGGCCAGTTGGACATAACCCATACGCAGTTCGTTTAGAGTCTGGGACAGCACTTTTTGTTCGTCTTTGCTGAGGTTGCCTTTTGTTTTCTCTTCGAGCGTTTCGAGTATGTCTATGTTATATTTGGCCAGCTCCAAATCAGGCTCTCTCTTCTCCTGTCCCTTGATTTGCAACAGTCCCATCGCAAACAGTGCCTGCGTAGTGAGCATACTCACCAGAGCTGCGAAATTTCCTTCCGGCAGAGGCCCGCGAGCGGCATTTTTGCCCTGGGGTTTTTCCTGCTCCTGCTCTTTAGCTGCAAGGATTTCTTTTTCCTTTTGAGCCTGCTGTTTCCAGTCCTCATCGACTATGATTTTCTTTGGTTGCCCTTCTGATGGGGGCTTTTGCTGATTCTTCTGCTCTTGCGCCATAATTTACAAACCTCATAAAATTCCTGAATCTATATTTCCGCCGTCACCGTTTGCGGTATTTGTTCATACTTCTGCTAATATCACGCTTCTGTTCGCGTTCAGCGATTGTCTGTCTTTTATCATACAGCTTTTTGCCTTTGGCCAGGGCCAGTTCTATTTTGGCCAGTCCCCTTTCATTGAAATAGATTCGCAAAGGCACCAGCGTAAAGCCTCTCTGCTCAAGTTTGGTCCAAATCCTGCGAATTTCAGCTTTATGCAAAAGCAGTTTTCTTTTGCGGAGCGGCTCATAGTTCGAGCGGGTATCCTGCTTATATTGTGCGATATTTGCACCGACCAGCCAGCATTGTCCGCCGTCGATTCGTGCGTACGAGCCGTTCAGGTCGGCTGTGCCTGCCCGAAGCGACTTGACCTCGCTGCCGGTAAGAGCAAGACCTGCCTGATATTTATCGAGCAACTCGAAATTATGGTAGGCCTTCTTATTGACCGCCGCCGGTCCCTGCTTGTTATTTTGCGATTTTGCAGCCATCGGTATTATAATAACTGTAAGGTTAGATTCTTGCAAGATTGCAGTATTCAATAATGTTTTATATCATTTGTGATTAATAATTGCGCTGAGCATACTTTGTTCGACAAACGG
>CAZYWY010000286.1:0-3362 GCA_964651605.1 uncultured Pirellulales bacterium
TTTCCATAGTGCAAAATCGACCGGATTTTTCTTCTCCGGCGAGACCTCGACTCTTGCACCGGCGAGCATCTGCTCTGTATTTCTGCCGGATAGTTTCCCGTAATCCTCGAACTTGGCCACATCGAAATAGACCGAGCCGTTGACTTCATACGCATAGCCTTTTTGCAGTAGCGTTTTTACCAGCTCGATTTGCTCGACAATATGGCCGCTTGCTCGCGGGCTTATATCAGGCCGGACGCAGTTGAGCCTGTCCATATCCTCGAAGTAGCTGCGGGTGTAGTATTCCGCCAGTGCCATCGGATGTTTTTTCTCTTTGGCGGCGGCTTTTGCGATTTTGTCCTCACCCGCATCGGCATCATCGGTCAGATGTCCCACATCTGTAATATTCTGCACGTAAGTTACGCTGTATCCGAGATAACGAAGATACCGGACGAGAATATCGAAGCTGACGTAGCTTTTGGCGTGGCCGAGATGTGCGTGGCCATAGACGGTCGGGCCGCAGACGTATATGCCGGCTCGGCCTTCGTGCAGGGGTTTGAATTCTTCGAGCCTTCGCGTCAGACTGTTGTAAAGATGTAGAGCCATTTTGTCCTCTTATACATTTTTATTTGGAGTGGGGCTTGCCCCACCAAATTATATTTAACCCCGCAATATAATTGCGGGGCTAACTATTATGCAAATCTTCAAATGTCTGGGCCGCTTTACCTTTCATACCTTTCGCACTTTTCTTACTTTTCTTTCCTTTAACACTTTTATAAACTTCTTTTTCTTTTTTTTCTTATAAGTGCCGTGGCGGTGGCTGCGATAGCCTGGCCCTGCCCAATGTCACCAAATCCTTCATTGGTCTTGGCCTTGACGTTGACTGCCGTAAAATCCATTCCGAGAAGCCCGGCAATTACACGCTTCATCTGCCCCTTGACAGAGCCAAGTTTCGGCTCTTCGGCGTGGATAATCACATCAACATTGACCACATCCCAGCCTTTTTTTTCGAGTATTTCCTTAACTATACCCAGCAGTTGTTTGCTGTCGGCATCTTTCCACAATTCTTCCGTATCAGGAAAAAATGTCCCTATATCGCCCAGGCCGCTTGCACCGAGCAGTGCATCAATTACCGCGTGCAGACCTGCGTCGGCGTCACTGTGTCCTGCCAGGCCAAGCGGGTAAGGCACATACACGCCACAGAGCATCAGCCTGCGGTCTTCAACCAGCCTGTGAATATCCGTGCCGATTCCCACCCTGAATTCTGCCTGCGGTTCTTCAATCACAATATTCCTTTCGTGCTGGGGATATCCGTCCCCTGGATAGCTGTTGCCATCCCCAGTACCTTGCCCAGTCCCTTGAATATCGCCTCTGCGATATGATGGCTGTTTGTTCCGTAAGGCACATTAATGTGCAGATTGAATTTGCCGCTGCCAGAGAAGCTCCGCAGCATTTCCTCGATGCATTCGACGTCGAAATCGCCAATTTTAGCTGTACGATACTCAGCATTATAGATGCACTTTGCTCTGCCCGACAAATCCACCGAGACATTGGCCAGGGCATCTTCCATCGGGACGGAGCTGTTGCCGTAACGGGCGATACCCTTTTTGTCACCGAGTGCTTCCAGTAATGCCTCGCCGAGAACTATTCCGACATCCTCGGATGTATGATGCGCATCTACATCTATATCGCCTTTGGCGGTAAGGATAAGGTCGATTCTGCTGTGTTTGGCCAGGTGCGTGAGCATGTGGTCGAGAAAGCCGATGCCGGTGTCGATTTGGTATTTGCCCTGGCCGTCAAGATTCAACTCAACAGCAACATCGGTCTCGTTTGTTTTTCTGTGTATTTTCGCAGTTCTGTTTGCCATAAAAAAATCTCAAAAATTAAAATGCAAAATTGTTGAATCCCGACTTCGTCGTGATAACTGTTTTTTATTATTGTATATTATTACTTTTTTGCTTCCAGAATTCCCTTCAGGGCCGAAAGCAACTTGTCGTTTTGCTCTTTTGTCCCGACGCTTATTCTAAGTTTATTATCAATGCCCGCCTTGTCCCAGTATCGAACGAATATATTTCGCTCGACGAGCTTGTCGTAAATCTCCTTCGCTCTGCGGCTGTTATGCCCGGCAAAAACAAAATTAGACGCACTTTTCGGTACATCAAATCCCATTTCTATCAATCGTTCGGTCAGTCGGTTACGTTCGGTCTTGACTTTTTCGATTGTCTGTCTGAAATACTCCTGGTCTTTGATAGCGGCAGTAGCTGCTGCGATTGCCACCGCATCGACATTATAAGAGTCCTTGACTTTAAGAAGTCCCTTTATCAGCTCAGGCTGAGCGATTGCATAGCCGAAGCGAAGTCCCGCCAGGCTGTAGCCTTTGCTCAGCGTGCGCAGGATAATTACATTGTCAAAATTCTTTACCATCGAGACGCAGTCAGCCTGGGCAAAATCAACATAGGCCTCGTCGAGCAGCAGTACGCCGTTGATTTCATCCGCCAGACAGGAAAGCTCCTCGATGCCTATAACGCTGCCTGTCGGGGCGTTGGGATTGCATACGATGGTTAGAGCGGCATTTGTGCCGGCTAGCTTCGCAGGCAGATTATACTCGTCATCGAAAGGAATCTCGATTGTCCTGCAGTTCAGCATCGCCGCCAGCACCGGATATAGGGTATATGTCGGGACAGGATACGTTATGGGTCTGCTTTCATCGCAGAAAGCCTCGAGCGCCATTTTCAGCATTTCATCACCGCCGTTGCAGCAGATAATAAAATCCGGCTCAACGCCGTGAAGCTCTGCCGCTGCTGTTCGGAACTGACTGCCGAGCGGGTCGGGGTATCTGCGGAGCTGCTCAGGGCTGATTTGAGCAATGGCCTTCAAGACCGCAGGCGACGGCGGATAGGGGTTCTCATTAGTATTGAGCTTGATTACATCCTGGCTGCTCGGTTGAAATCCCGGCTGGTAAGCCTGCAATTTTTCAATATTTTCCCGAAAATAACTCATATCAGAACACAGAACTCAGAACATAGAACTCAGAATACAGTATACAGAAGACAGAATTCCTGTACGCTGGATTATACGCATCTTCAGCCGGAATTGAAAGAGGGGATTTTAAGGAATTACTTTTGGCAGTAGTCAATCAGGCGGGCGATTTCTCTTCGCAGGTCTGTCCGGCGGACAATCATATCTATAAAGCCGTGCTCGAGCATAAACTCCGAGGTCTGGAATCCTTCGGGCAGTTCCACCTTTATTGTCTCGGCAATCGTCCGCGGCCCGGCAAAACCTATCAGAGCGCCCGGCTCGGCGAGCATGCAATCTCCCAGCATCGCAAAACTGGCTGTTACTCCGCCGGTGGTCGGGTCGGTCAGAACGCAGATATAAAGGCC
>CAZYWY010000287.1:0-3346 GCA_964651605.1 uncultured Pirellulales bacterium
CTGTGAAATTGTAGGTGAGTTTCATAATGCTCGAGAATTTGTCGAACGCGATAAACGAAAACAGATTGAATGTTTAGAAACTTTAGAAAGAGAAATAAAAGAGGAAAGCAATAATATTTCTCTTTCTATGGATGTCAAACTGGAGATATTGTTAGGGGATGAGAAATTGAGCAGCGAGATAAAAAATGACTTATCGGAACTGGGAAAGGCAAAGACAGAAATAGTTTCTATACCGGAAAAACATATTTGTGAGAAACTCAAAAAATTAAGATTAGG
The DNA here is from genome assembly GCA_964651605.1 of uncultured Pirellulales bacterium. Classification (GTDB taxonomy): domain Bacteria; phylum Planctomycetota; class Phycisphaerae; order Sedimentisphaerales; family Anaerobacaceae; genus JAFGPS01. Next base: position 277 of record CAZYWY010000287.1, read on the forward strand.
TTGATAGATATAACATTTGAAGATTCACTAACATTGACAAAAGAAAAAATGTTGAGCGAGACCGTACAGTCAAATTAATCCGTCTGTTAGATTAAGTAGTAGCTACAACAGATAACATAAGCGAGTAGGCTGCGATGAATCGCGTCATTTCCATAGATACCAGTCAAAAAGGAAATTGCTTGCATTTGGGGTTGCCGGGGTTATACTACAGTCTCGTATATCGTATCTCATATATCGTATCTCGACATACGATATACGAAAAAAGGGATTCAGTAATGCCGGACAAAGACATCGATATAAAAAGAATACAGGAACTAATCGAAATAATGAAGGCAAACGGCCTTGAGGAGCTTGAAATCCAGGAGGGTGATAGCAAGGTCGCCCTCAAGCGACACTTCCCCCATTCAGTGCGACAGGCGGCTGGCCCACTGCCGATACATACACAGGCAGCAGGGGCAGAATCTTCTGCACCGGCGTCGGATACATCAGCACAAGCCGGTACGCAACACGAGAAAAACTTAATCGAGCTCAAATCGCCCATCGTAGGCACTTTCTATGCCAAACCGAGTCCCGATTCTGATGCTTATGTGGAAATCGGCTCAAAAGTCGATACCCGCACGGTCGTATGTATTATCGAGGCAATGAAGGTGATGAACGAAATCAGGGCTGAGACAGATGGGACAATTGTCCAGGTATGCATAACCAACGGCCAGGCCGTTGAATACGGACAGGTGCTTTTTAAGGTCAGGCCTGACTGATTTGTTTTAACGGGTATCGCGGATGAAAAGCGAGAAAATGTTTTCGAGAATTTTGATAGCGAACCGCGGCGAAATAGCCCTGCGGATTATCCGTGCCTGCCGGGAGCTTGGCGTAGGAGCGGTGGCGGTTTATTCCGAAGCCGACAAAGATGCTCCATATTTACGGCTGGCCGACGAAGCTATTTGTATAGGCCCAGCCGAGAGTGCGAAAAGTTATCTCAATATCCCCGGTATCATAAGTGCTGCGGAAATTACCGATGTCGAGGCGATTCATCCGGGGTACGGCTTTCTTGCGGAAAATGTCGAGTTCGCACAGATTTGTCAGGAATGCGGAATCAAGTTCATCGGCCCGCCTGTCTCGGCGATGCGGATGCTCGGTGACAAGGTTCGCGCCAGACAGCTTGCTGTAAAAGCGAACGTACCGGTCGTGCCGGGGTCGGATGATTGTGTATCGGACGACTCCACAATGCTGAGTCTGGCCAATAAAATCGGATACCCCGTAATAATAAAGGCTGTCGCAGGCGGCGGCGGCAGGGGAATGAGAATCGTGCATAACGATATTTCTCTGCGTTCGGCTTTTAACGCCGCCCGTGCCGAGGCCGAGGCCGCTTTCGGAAACGGCGGCGTCTATCTCGAAAAATACATCGTCGAGCCAAGACACGTCGAGGTGCAGGTAATGGCTGACGAGGCCGGCAACGTCCTACATTTCTTCGAAAGGGACTGCTCAATCCAGCGCAGACACCAGAAAATGATTGAGGAGTCACCATGTCCGGTTCTCGACAGCAGGACACGAGAAGAGCTTTGCGAAGCTGCATTAAGAATCATCAAAGAAGCCGGCTATGTCAACGCCGGCACGGTCGAATTCCTTTTAGACAAGAATAAAAAGTTTTATTTCATCGAGGTCAATACCCGAATCCAGGTTGAACATCCGGTTACGGAAATGGTAACAGGTCACGACCTGATTAAATGGCAGCTTAAAATCGCAGCAGGCCAGCCGCTTAACATAACCCAGCAGCAAATCAAACACACGGGCGTTGCGATAGAATGCCGAATCAACGCCGAAGACCCGCAGCAGAATTTTGCTCCGTCACCGGGTATTATTACCGACTATATCACGCCCGGCGGCTTCGGAGTAAGAGTCGATACGCACGTGCATCAGGGCTGGAAGGTCTCGCCCAGATACGACTCTATGATAGCCAAGCTGATTGTACATCAGAAGAGCCGTGAAGAAGCAATCGCCACTATGAAAAGGGCTTTGCAGGAATATACCATTTCGCCCATCAAAACAACAATCCCAGCCTGCCTGGCCGTCCTTTCCCACAATCTTTACATCCAGAATAAAATAGATACCGACTTTGTCGAACGAATCTTCTGAAAATGTGTGCAAAAAGACCGACTGTCATTTCGACTTTTATTTAAAATTTGGCATTTCTATTGCGCAGCGCATAAAAAAACTGCTGCAAAAAATATAAAATCCTTTGCAGCAGCACATTTTTGATTACTTTATCTGTTTAATTTTGTCGTTACAACTCAAAACTAAACACTCAAAACTCACAACTGATTATTATGCAAACTTGCGTAGTTTCAGACCTGTGAAACCAAGGCCGAGCAACCCAAGCAGCAACGCACCAGGAACCGGCACCGGCGTTACATCCAGTTTTGCTACCGCGAATTCGCTCAATGCAGGGTTGAAAGTAATATTCGGTATTGAACCTGGAATATAGAAATCCAGTTTATCCGCAAGGATAGAGCCTATCCAAATGGCATCCCCGAGGGTATGATTGTTGCCCTGCAGGTAAGCCGTGTACACCACGACGTTATCCAGAGAAAAGTCAATGGCACCCCATTCAGCATTACCACCGCCGGTTACATCTTGATCAAACAAGGAGCGGATTTCTATACTGTTCACATAGTAGTCCATTTTGTCAAAGGTGACTATTATATGTTCAATATTATCAACTCTGTCCACTTCATCGAATTCGGGATCGCCACTGTTGACACCGAGTCCCCGGGTAAGCCGGTGAGTCAAATCGCTTAGAGTACCGCTACCGTCATTGTAAGCCGTCAACGTAGCATTTCCGCCGAGAAGACTCAAACTAGACAGGGACAGGTCTACCACGCCATCGCCACCGCTCCAACCCGCGGCAGTGTCTACGCCTTGTATTCCGGGGGGGGAGACAAAACTGATCAAATCCGCCATTGCGGATGCATTGCTTGTCAATATTACTGCAACGAAACAAATAACAATAATCATTGCTCTTTTCATAACGATTCTCCTTTCATTCTATAGAGAAATTTTCCTTGTTTTTCCT
>CAZYWY010000288.1:0-3304 GCA_964651605.1 uncultured Pirellulales bacterium
TTCACTGAGTTTTGTTAAGAGTATTGCGAAGAGAGTACTGGTCTAAATACGGCTTAAGAGGCCCAAATCCAGCCTGCAAATCAAGTCGAAAATAGGCTTCCACATCATTATTATCAGCAATAAATGCTTTTTTTGCCATAGCATCAACTAAAGACGACATCATGTCTGTCTGTGTCTGGTTTTTTATCGAGATTTCCTTTTGCTCGTTATATAATTTTTCGATAATATCCCAGTTTTCTTTTTTTCCAGTAAATACAAGACCCTGTATAGCCGCACTTTGTGTTCTTGTAATCACATAATCTTTACCAAGTCTGTCGCTTCTTTTCCATCTTCCCTCATTTATCCATAATTTCGCAAGCTCTTCTGCACCTTCTTTTGTAAGTGCCTTTTTCAAAATGGGAGTGGCTTTATCTGAGCCTATTTTCCCTATCAACGCGATACTGTAAATCTTGCCCGCGATAGACTCAACCCTTGCGCCATCATCTCTCTTGAAATAATTCAAAAGATAAGGGATAGAATTCGGATCATTACTAATATAACCAATCATCCTTGCTATATTATGCCAATAAGGTGCATAATCGTTACTATCAAGCAATTTATACAGTAATGGCAACTGGTCATTTGTTACCGTTCTTCTTAACATATTATATGGCATTCCCGAATCAATAGCCTGGAACTTTATAAATCTTTCCATTTGACTTGGCACTGTCACGGCTGGAGACTCCGCTGGTTTATCTTCTGCATTATCTGCGATTGCATTCGTGGACATAGCCAACATAGAAGCAGATATTATCAAAATTGCGGCTATAAAAAAATCTTTGTTTTTTCCGTTATTTTTCATTTGTTCGCCTCTCAATTCAATGTCTTTAATAATATTCAGATTTGTGGTGTTCTTAACGGCTCTTAGGATTATCGGTTGTCATATCCTCTGTTGCATAAGCCAAACAGCTTTTAATTTTTTCTTCCTGCTGGCCGTGGTATCTGTCGGGCTGGAAGCCAAAGTCCCGGCCTGTAGTCTTTTGCAGCATTTCATTTGCAAGAGAGCGAATTGTTCTGCTGTGATTATCGAGCTGACCTACGAGGATACATAGAATCTCGCTTCTGTGGTCATTGAAAAAGCCCGATGAAACAGCGCTAGAATCGGCTCTATCAATATAGTGCGTAAGTTTTTCCAGCCACAAAGCATCAGTAAGCTCATTGCGAAGATACGAGCTTATTATGTCCTGAAACAGGTCCCCATCACTCAGGTCAACACCCCATCGCATATCAATCTCCGGCACCTCTCTGTAAGTGCCATCGACGAAACGCCGTACCAACTGCTCGCCTGTATTATCGCCGTTGTAATAAAGTGCCACCGCAGAGACAACTTTTATACGTATGTCGGATGATTTATACAACTGACGCAATCGTGGAATGGCTGATTTTCCGCCAAGCCGAGCCAGTGCCATTATCGCTCTCTGCTGAAAATCAATCAGAGAATAATACCGCATCCTGCTGCTGGGGTCATTAAATTTGTTATAGACTTCCAGATAGTGGTCAATATAACTCTGTTGCGTATATCCTTCGATAAGAGGGAGCAATTCCTTTCTTTGTGTCTTGCCGAGGAAAAGAAGCAATTCGGCATTTCGATACATATCCGTAAATAAATCATAAGACCTTTCCTGTCTGAGGGACAAAGCGAGTACTTCAAGTGCTTTAGTTACAGCCTCATCTTTGGCGCCGCAACTGTATAAGGTCTCTATGAGCGTGACTGTATCAGTATTATTCGGAGTTTTGTCTATCGCCGATTTCACAAAAGGTATCAAATTCGGTTCGGGCATAATACCTTTGATAATATCATCAGTGTCATTGCCGGTGTTGGGTCTGTAGTCCATACTGAGGAAATCCGCAAGAACCGGCACAAACTCAGTATCCTGTGGTCTGAGAATAGTCTTCAATCTATTATTTATATAAGTTCGGCAATTGCTGTTGCTTTTATTTCTTGTGTAGATTGTTAGCAGCCAAGTTATCAACTCTTTATGACTTGGCCTGTTTGCTTCCGGCAGCGACGCAAGCGCATCAAAAGCGGCCAGTTCAAAATCAAATAAGCTATTCGATGAAGGGAGGACAACCGTACTAAATGCCGGCGAGCTGTTCTGCGAGGGATTGAAGCCTATATCAGATAGATTAGGCGATGTAAGGAATTTCTCAAGATACGGCCGAATATTATTGTTCTTACTCGATGCCAGAATATTCCAGATTTTTTTAACCATTGAAGTATCCAGGCCGAAATCAGAAGGCTTCTCCATCATCGCTAAAGCCATTGATTGAATATTTTCATCAGCAATTGCTGCTGCCTGGTCAAGTATCACATTAAGAAGCGATTGAGCAAATCTTGCCTGAGACCGGCTAACAGATGAGGGATTACTGGTTCCAAATTGATTTACAACAGGTATATCTTTATACTTTGCATAAGTTTCGATTAGTCGGTTACCGACATTTCCATCCTGCGAAGCGACAATCAGACGTACTATCAGAGAAAGGAAGGATGTCCTTGAAGGAGATGTAGTGAAACTTCTATTTTCAATTCCCCGCCAGAAAATGCTTCTATTGCCAAAGTTAATATCTCCATCGAACAAAGCAAGCATCCTGTTGATGCTGCCTTTATCACCAGCTCGCAACAGCAAATTTATACCCTTATCAAACAATGGCTGACTACTACTACTTAACCTGCTCGCCTGGCCGTCTGCATATATTGGTATATTTGCCTCGCCTCTCGCAACTGCCTGGTTATAATTTTGCTGAACCTGTGCAATTAAATCCTTATACTTGGTTTCCATTGCATCCATAATGGCACCTGCCGGTATTGATTCATCCGGCAGGACATCCATATATTCAAGAGCCAGTAAAAAAGTCTCGCCATTTAATCTTGAAGCCCAATAGTCTATCGTTTCCTGCTTTGGCTTATTGCCGGAAAGCAGAATATCCTGAGCATCTGCAAAAAATTGCCAGAATTCGGGTATCACCGGATTATTATAATCAACCGGATAAATACCCGTAAAATATTGCAAAAATTTTGGCTCTTTGCCGGGATTTTTTACCATTGCGAAAAAATACTCGGCATTTTCTTTGATTTTACTGAGCTGGTCGTCAAATATAATCGCAGATACTTTGAGCGTGCTGCCTTTTTTCAAGGCATCTTTAGGCAGAGCATCAAGCACATCCAGTTGCACTGTTACCCTGTACTTGCTCATATGATACTCAAGCCTGCTAAACTGTTCCTTCTCGAGCAGGGCGGCAATAATATCATCAACATTTATATCTA
>CAZYWY010000289.1:0-3286 GCA_964651605.1 uncultured Pirellulales bacterium
CTGTAAATTTCGCACCCGTATCAAAATCGCTTATTATATTTCCCTGAGTCTCGGAATAACTGCCATAAGCAGCAATGATTTGGTCAAACTGCGTATTAACAATCCGCTCAATCAAATCGCCCGCCAGCCGCGAACCTAACGTACTTCGCATACCTTCCGCACGAACGGTTGCACCGCTCGAAAAAGGCAGCAGCACTCCGGCAGCGGCTATCCCAAGGACGACCATCGCTACCATCGCCTCGGCAAGCGTAAAACCCTTTTGCTCTTTTGAAAAATTCCCTGAGGTTTTAATAATCATAGTAATTTTTGCCGCTATCGTCTGTTCCTGTAGAATTTGCTTTTATTTGCGAAAGCTCCGGCAGATATACCCAACCGGTGGTGTTGTCAGCCAATGGAAAACTCGTACCGCTGACAACCTTAACTGTCCTTTTATTGTCATTGAGCGGATTGGCCGGAATCAACTGCATATATGGCCCCCGGTCGTAACCGGCAGTACCTATTGCAGCAGTAGCCCCTGCACTGGTGCTGACTAATGTCGCCTGGTTGATAAAATCCTGTTCAGTCGGCGTTGAGGTCGGCCCATTCGGATAACCCGGAGCAACCTCCAAATGCTGTGCCTTGTAAATCAGAATAAAATTTCTCAGCAACTGTAAATCCGTAGCAATAACGCTTTCCTTGGCAGATAACGTACTGCCAGCTGCCATTGTAATAACGGTGGCAGCGAGGATTCCCAGTATTACTACTACGATTAGAACCTCAACAAGTGTAAATGCCCGTGCCGTTTTCATAAGATTGCCTTTCATATCGCATTTTTGTCACTGCGAGCGAAGCGAAGCAGTCTCCAATCGTTTACTTTATAGATTGCCACGGCCTTTCAGGCCTCGCAATGACAAATTGATTTCATCAAAAAGGCTGACCAGCTTTCGGGTTTCCCTCAGTCTGGTCAGCCTGCTTTTTCAATTTTATGCTGAAATTATCCGTTCGGAAAATACTCAGCATATTACCTTCCTATAGAAGCAAATGAGCTGCACTGTCAACAGCCATGAATTTGCCGGTGCTGGTATTGAAGAACCATCCGCCGGTTGTGCTTGCAGTTGTAGGGTCGGTCGTACCGGTATCAATAGTAGTTGCTATAGCAGTAGGCGCGAACTGATTGCTCGGAATCTTCTGAAGATAAGGACCATAACAATAAGTTGCGGTTTGCGTGGCATTGGTATTTCCGATAACATCGCTGTACAGCGTCATTGACTGCGTGAATGAGACACTTGAAACACTACCCGGCATTGTATCATTATGCTGAACCTTATACAGCTCGATTTGTGAGCGAACAGTCTGCAAATCGGTGCAAAGGCTCGATGTCTTTGCCTCTGTGCTGGCCTCTGTGAACTGAGGAATGACCACTGCGGCCAATATGCCGAGGATGACCACGACAATCAGAATTTCTACTAATGTAAAACCTTTTTGAGTTCTCATTTTTGTTCCCCTTAATAAAAAATATTTTCTGTTTAACATTAACATCCGCTGTTTGTATTTCGCCAACAATCCCTGTATCGACTTGATTAGCCGGTAACTTAATCTCTGCTACAATCTTTATTTGTTCCGCAAATCCTCCCTTAAACAACTAATATTAACTTTTTATTTACTTCGTTACTTTTATTCACAACCCTCAACGGGGTCGATTTCAGAAGGTCCGAAAAGCACAGCATTATTCTTTTTGCCTGCCTTTCTTATCCATCCAACAAAAATATAGAAAACAATTCCTACGATGCAAAATTAAGAGGAAAAAAATGCGGAATGATGGTTGAGAAAAAACTGTACGACGTACGCTGAAAGTTGGGTTTTTGATGCTATTGTTTATTAAGAGCCTTTATACGCTCTGTTGCGATTTTATATTTGTCCTGGCCCAGCCGGCTGATAATTTCCTTTATATCAGGGTAAATTATCCTGAACTGGCTCCGATACTGCTGTTCTATTTCGAGCGCCCGGTTATAATGCTCAAGAGCAATGGCGGTTTTACCCAGCTTTTCGGCAATTTGGGCTAAGCTAAAATGCAGACGTTCACAGCCCGGATAACGCTCGATGGCCTGCGATGCAGCAGCATACGCCTTGTTAAGCAGAGCGGTTTTTTCCTGCCCTGCTGAATCATCCGAAAGCAGGTTATATACATCCGCCAGCCGCTCGAAATTTTTATAATCGGCGTTGTTGCGCTGCGATGCAGCCTGCAACAGCCTTTGTGCTTCAGCAAGTAATTTTTGCTTACCTGCCGGCTGAAGCTCAGACTGCCTGATGTATAACCGGGCATCCAAAGATAAAGCCGCAGAAGCCAGCTTGTCCTGCTCGACGGCCAAAGCAAGCAGGTTATGTGCCTGCTCAAAACTGCCTTCGGAAATGGCAATGTTGGCTTGTCGTATATTTCTGGTAGTATGGAAAACCGGAATAAGTGCATAATTAAACAAAGCCCAGCATATTAACAAGACTACCGCTATTACTGATAACTTAACAAGAGCCGATGGATGATAGATGATGGATGATGGACGAGATACGAGATACGAGCGACGAGCGACGATGAAGCAGGCCATAACAACCCAAAATGCAGTATATACCCCCGGCTCAAAAACAGCAAAGTCTGTCAAATTGTGCAGCAACACGCCGATTACGGCACAAAAAAGAGCTGTTACGGAATAATGCTGAATTTCAGATTCCAGGTTTTTAATTTTGGCCAAAAGCAGCAAGCAAATGCTGAAAACAACTACCGGCGGTATATAGAACCTGGCAATCATATACAAAATCACATCGAATCTGTCCGCATAATCAGCCGGTATCATTAAAATACGCCAGGCAAGCAATATGCAAACCCATAATATAAGGGCATAAGATGCAAAACTGCATCCAGTCGTTCGTGACTCGTGACCCGTGACTCGATGGACGAGGGACGATGGACGATGGACGAGCCAAAGCGGAATGAATAACATCAACAGAAATCCCGCCAATCCCAGCGGGCCATATTGTACAAGCAAACTCAATGGGAAATTATGCGGGTCCGAGACATCCTCCGTCGCAGCAGGAGTCTTGTAATGTTGATAAAAATACGCAAAGTTTCCCGGCCCGACACCAGAGAGCGGATGTGAAGCAAACATCTTCACCGAAGCCTGCCAATACTGCCATCTGACGAGCATTGAGTTGCCGCCCGGAAGCCGGTCGTATTTCATACCGAATCCAAAAATAAAAACAGTTCCTGCAAGAACTAATAAAAAAAAGTCAAATGCTTTCATTTACCGAACTCATC
>CAZYWY010000290.1:0-3277 GCA_964651605.1 uncultured Pirellulales bacterium
TTCGGGAAAAGTATCGTATGACGTATATCGTGTTTCGTGCTTCGTATTTTTGTTCAAAAGAACAACTTTTCCTTATTAAATGGCGATATAGTATTAGATTAGAAAAAAATGAGGTGTGAATATCGTTACGCAAGACCATACTTATGATGCAAGTAAAATCAAGATTCTCGGCGGGCTGGAGGCTGTCCGCAAACGCCCCGATATGTATATAGGCGACCGCGCTACCGCCGGCCTTCATCATCTTGTTTATGAAATATTGGATAACTCTATAGATGAAGCCCTGGCAGGAGCCTGTACTGAAATAGATATTCGTATCCAGCCGGATGGAAGCTGCTCGGTTGAGGACAACGGGCGAGGCATACCGGTTGAAATCCACAAGGAAGCGAAAATCAGCGCTCTGGAGGTAGTGTTGACAACACTGCATGCCGGCGGAAAATTCGACAGCGAAAGTTACAAAGTCGCAGGCGGACTGCACGGCGTGGGTGCAAGCGTCGTTAACGCCCTTAGCGAATGGCTTGAGGCAGATGTATATCGGGACGGCAAGCATTACCACTTTGAATGCGAAAGAGGCATAGCCAAAGGACATGTCAAAGAAGTAGGCACAGCTAATAAACGCGGCACCAAAGTTACTTTCAAGCCCGATGAAGAGATTTTCGGCGATACCGAGTTTGCCTATGACACTCTGTTAAAGCGAATCCGCGAGATGGCATATCTGAATGCAGGGCTGAAAATCACCTTCAGAGACGACAGAAACAAAAAGAAGGAGGTGTTTAAATTCGATGAGGGCGTTAAGGCATTCATAAAGCATCTCAACGAAGGCAAGGAAACTCTCCACAAAGATATTATATATCTGGCCAAGGAAGATAATGAGGCAAGATTAAGTTGTGAAGTGGCGATGCAATATAATGATGGATATAACGAAAATGTCCTTGTCTTTGCCAACAATATCCGCAATATCGACGGCGGCACGCATCTCTCGGGTTTCAGGACGGCTCTTACCCGAACGATGAACTATTATGCCAAAAACAACAACCTGCTCAAGGAAGGCCAGGCCACAACTGGAGACGACCTGCGGGAAGGTCTTACGGCGGTGGTGGCAGTCAAGCTGTCCAATCCGCATTTTGAAGCCCAGACAAAGGTGCGACTGACTAATCCTGAGGTGGGCAGCTTCGTGGAAACAACCGTCAACGAGCAGTTGAGCCATTTTCTTGAAGAACATCCTGCTGATGCCAAAAGAATTTTAAATAAGGCCATTCAGGCCGCCGCTGCCAGAGAAGCGGCACGCAAGGCACGCGAGCTGACTCGACGCAAAGGTGCGCTCAGCTCGACTAATCTGCCGGGTAAATTGTGGGATTGTGCAAGCAAGGAAAAAGCATCCACAGAGATATTCATCGTAGAGGGCGATTCTGCAGGCGGCTCGGCAAAATCCGGAAGGGACAGAAATATTCAGGCTATCCTGCCTTTGAAAGGTAAAATTCTTAATGTTGAAAAGGCCAGGCTGGAAAAGATGCTCGGACACGAGGAAATCCGCACAATCATCAGCGCCCTCGGAACCGGCATAGGCACGGATGAATTTGACCTGAGCAGGTGCAGGTATGGCAAAGTTATATTGATGACCGATGCTGATGTTGACGGCGCACACATTCGAACACTACTGCTGACGTTCTTTTTCAGACAGATGCAGGAACTGTTCCATAATAATATGATTTACATCGCTCAGCCGCCTCTATATGAGATTGCAATTAAAGGCAAAAAACATTCAGAGTATATCCTCAGTGAAAATCAGATGCGAAAACAGATGATTTCTCGCGGTCTGGAGGGGACTGAGCTGCTTATCACTAACGGCAAAAACACTACCCCAAAAGGCAAATCCAAAACAGGCAACTCTTCTGAAAAATCGCAGACACATCTGACAGGCCAGGAATTTGTGGAGCTTGTCAAGATTCTGGCAGAGGCCGAGCGACTTATTGCAGTTTTAACCAGAAGAGGTATTCGCTTTAATGAGTTTGTCCAGAACTACTATAATCCTGTCAAGGGCGGCCTGCCTCAATTTCGTATCAATGCGGAAGGTCAAGATGAGATTTACTACGAAAAAGATGCTTATGAAAAACGGGTTGATGAGCTAAAACAGCAGGCCGGCATACCAACTGAGGGGCAGCAGGAGCAGGAGATTTCAGCCGAGGAGCTTCACGAAGTAGGACGAATCAACCAAATAAACGAAATCCTCAAAACTCGTTTTAATCTTGATATTCAGGATTTTATTGCCAAACCAGCCAGTGATGATATTGGCCAGACCCCGCAGAGCAGATTTCAACTAACCAACGGCAATGAACGATATGATATTGCTACGCTGGCGGATATCTGCGCCGGAGTCCGGCAAATAGGCGGTAAGGGAGTCGAAATCAAACGATTCAAAGGTCTTGGCGAAATGAACGCAGAGCAGCTCTGGCAGACAACTATGAATCCTGCCACGCGTACTTTGCTACAGGTAAAAGTCGAGGATGCCGGCGAGGCCGACAGGCTCTTCAGTATATTGATGGGCGACAACGTCGAGCAGCGGCGAAACTTCATCCAGGACCACGCCCTTGAAGTGCAGAATCTCGATATTTAAAACACTCCAACTGGCCGTCGGCCAGTTGGAGAATGCAAAAATCAAAAACATACCCTGAGCGAAACCGAAGGATTAAAATTTAATATTGTGGACTACTCCTATAACGAATGTATTTTTTTAGAATATACCCCTGGATGTCGATGGTGTTGTAACGGTTGTTATCCTTGGGGATTCTCCAAAAGATAAATAAGATATTATTTGTACTTTTTGGCGGAATTTCTCCAGATTCAATTCACCTTTGGTAAAAGCATCTATATCTGATTTCTTTGAACTAATTTGTATAACAGCCGGTCTGGGACCGACAAGTTGAACGGATGTTACCGTTTGACTAATTCCGCTTCTGCTGGAAAATGAACCATATCCACCACCACTAGTACGTCCGCCGCTTCCTTCGATTGAAATAGTTACAGATTCGTTCGATTTTAATACTTTGATATTTGATACGTGTTTCAACGCCTCAATCATAACAGTTTTCAATTTTTCAACCTTTTGAGCATCATATGGGACATCTGAACCGATTGTTGTGCTTTGACCGGATGGTGCCATCATGTCTTTTTGCTCATTTGCATCAGACAGAGGGAAATTCACAACCGTCTTAAATATAGCACCATATCCTTGTATATATATGCCATCTATATGTGCAGGCCGCTCATCCGCCTGTCTGCG
>CAZYWY010000291.1:0-3266 GCA_964651605.1 uncultured Pirellulales bacterium
CCGGCGGGCAGGGCAAAATCACCGTTGCTACCAATATGGCCGGCCGGGGTACCGACATCAAGCTGGGCAGAGGCATCGCCGAGCTGGGCGGCCTGCACGTAATAGCCGCCGAGCCTAATGAATCGGCTCGCATAGACCGGCAGCTTTTCGGCAGAGCGGCACGCCAGGGCGACCCGGGTAGTGCTGTCGGCATATTCAGCCTGGACGATGAGATTATACAAAGATACGCCAAAAACACTGCGGCTCTGCTGAAAAAACGATATGCACGTACAGAAAGTGACATTTCTTCAACTTTTGTGCAGAGCATACTTACACTGGCTCAAAACCGGGCAGAAAAAATGGCACTGCAGCGGCGAAAAAGTGTTTTAAGAACGGACAACTGGCTTGACGAACAGCTTGGTTTCGCCGGATAAGACTTCAGACTCAAGACGCAAGACACAAGACTTGAGTCTTTACGGCAGTGATTTTTCAACCTGCTGCATACGCAGGATGATTCCGGAAGTTCTATCCAGTTCAGCCAGGGCGATATTAAAATCGGCGATGGCTTTGGTATGGGCGATTTGTGCATTTGCGAGGGTTTCCTGAGCCTGAAGTTTGACCATAAGGAACTCCGGCGTCAGTTGTTCTCTGACCAGCTCGGTATCAACCACCGCCTGCAGATGTGCGGCGGCGGCTTCGACCGCCTGTGCCTGAATCTGAATCTGGGCATAGCTTGTCTGAAGATTTCGCAGGGCTTCTCTGATTAGAACGGTCAACTTTTGCGTCAGATTTTCCAACTCCGCAACCGCCTTTCTGCGTTCGATTCTTTTCTTGAGCGATTCAGCCAGAGCAGCTCTATTGCCGAGCGGATATTCGAGTGACAATCCCAGACCGTAGCTGACATAATCGCCCGATGAGAGTTCTTCCTGAGCCTCCCCGGCTGTGGCGTCGAGGGCCTGTGTCCTGGCTGAAGCCATCAGGTCAAGACGGGGCTTTGCCTGGTTTTGTGCAACCTCGATATTTATTTCGGCAATCTCAATCTGGCTCCTGGCCTGCTGCAGCACGGGATTGTTTTCGATGGCGAGAGCGAGCAGTTTCGGCAGCTCCGGCTTATCAAAAACAACCGACGGTTCGCTGGACGGGATGACATAAAAATCATCGAGCAGATTCAACCCGGAATCAGACATAAGTCTGACAAGCTGGTCCTGAGCATCGAGAATATTTTTATCGGCGGTAAGCAGTATCGCCTGACGGGTTTTGACATAGGCCTCGGTCTGTTTGATTTGTACATCCGTTGCATCTATTTCCCTGCGGCCTTGTACTCTGGTGAGCGTTTCAATTGTTTTGTTCAGCAGTTCTTGGAGAATTTTTCGGTCACTGCGGGCCTGATACAACTGCCAGTAAGCGGATATTGCTGCTGCTGCTGTTTCTTCGGCTTTTCCGCGGAAACCTGCCATTGCGATGTCGTAGTTGATTTTGGCGATATCGAGACCAGCCCGGTTCACCTGTTCCCAGCCGTCACGCCAAAGAGGCTGTTTTAACTGAAACGCCAGGATAGGCTCATAACGGGTCGAGAGCGTCCTGCCCGACAAATCATCCCAGTTGCGTGTCATAGCGTAGCTCATCGACCACTGCGAACCTGCTATGCTTTTTTGTTTGATTCCCGTTTCGACCGAGCGGTCGTCCGACTGGCCGGGCTGATAGATGCTGTTGACAGGGTTGTCCTGCTGGTCGAGATTGACCTGGCCAAAAGCGGTTACATCAAACTGGGCTGCGGCTTTTGTTATATCACCCCGTGCCAGCGCAGGCTCAAAGCTGACGATTGTGATTTCCGGACTGTTGGCCAGTGTCCTTGCCAGAACCTGCTCTAAGGTCAAAACAACGGTTTTTTTGCCGGTGTTGGGGTCTGTTGTCGTCTCGAATATTTTTGATTCTTTGACGCCGCCCGATGTATAGTCCTGAGCCGCCGTGCTTGTGTTGTGCGTATTGCGTATTTGATTTAGAATTCTGTAATCTTTATTCTGGATGCTGTGACTCGATATTTCATCAGAGACACAGCCGGACAGCAAAGCTATAACAATAGCCACACAGGATGTAAGCTGTACGCCGAACGCTGTTTTTTTTCTTCCCTGAAAATTCATTTTTTGAGTTCCTCCAAATCTTTTGTTGCTTCGTGGGTATTCCCGCCCTGCAAAGTCCTGAACGATACCCTGACTTGTTCGCCCGCCTGACGATTTGTTCTGTTTGACACCTGAATGCGAACTTTCAGGGTCTCACTTGCCGCATCGGCAACTGCCGCCTTGAAAATGACAATCCCTTCGACAGAGGCTTTTGGCGTTCCCGGAAACTCGACAACAGCCGGATTAGCATAATTCAGATTTGCAGCCTGCGACAGCGGCACACGCACATCGACCCACAACGGGTCAATCCGCACCACGCGAATTACTTTTTCGAGGGCGTTGACCGATTCGCCGGCCTCGATATAAAGTTCCTCGATTTTTCCGTCGATGGGACAGGCCAATCTCATATTGTCCAGTTGCAGTTTTGCCTCCTGAAATTTTCTGACTGCCTGCTCGTGCTGGAAGCTCGCCAGCCTCAGTGACAGCTCAGCTATGGTCATATTAAGACGTGCGTACTCCACTTCTGTGGCCGGTGCCGCCCCTTTTTCCGCTGCCTGACTTTTTCTTTCGAGGTCCACCTTGCTCTGTGCCAGCCTGGCTTCACTGGCCTGTATTTGTGTGATATTCTGACTTTCGGCCTCGAGCTGTGCCAGTTGAGCCTTTTGCACTGCATCGTATTGCTGAACAAGGCTGTCGCCGATTTTAACAATGTCACCTTCTCTGAAGTTTATTTTGTCGATTCGGCCTGGCTGAATAAACGACAATGTTACGTCCGCACTGGGAGCGGTTATCGCAGTTATAGCAGCACCAGCGCCTGCGGCTTGTCCGGCAGCCGGCAGCGCTGTACTGATAACAAGCAGAAATATGAAACATTTAACTTTCATAGCTCAAACCTCCATTTCTCCGGCATACATTATCTATTTTTGAACGCCGGACTCTGTCCGCTGAACACTAAAATAGTATCGGACATTTTGAACGGCAACTTTATATCGAACCATAGTATATGTTCCTATAACTGACCGTTTTATAACGGCTCAAGTTGCTTGAATTATCGGGCCAAAACAGATAATATACCCAAACTGTCATACCCGCGCAGGCGGGTATCCAGTAATCTATCGAAGCAGTGGATTCCCGCTTTTGCGGGAATGACAATTTCGAGTAATATAC
>CAZYWY010000292.1:0-3243 GCA_964651605.1 uncultured Pirellulales bacterium
ACAAGAGATGAATGAAAAGGATGTATAAGAACCAATACTTCATCACCTTCTTCATCAATAGTAAGGATATTGTCATACGGGATAAAACGTTTTATTTCAAGCCAAGCTCTATTTTTTTCCGGTATTTCACACCAATATCTATATACGTTTTCTCTCTTAATATCTTTATTTGATATATATACACCATACCTATCAGGTGGTCGAGCTTCATTAATTTCTCTAATATAATCCCAATGAATACCATCATCTGCAATATATGCGAAGTACTTGTTAGTCAAGAATTCAAGGCCATCATGATAATGTCCCGTAAAATAGTAAGCTTCCCAAGTTGGATGTTTTTCGAAATCAGGTATATCTCCACTGTAGGGATATCTTTTTTCATCGGGATCACGTAACAAAACTGGCGTATATGAATTACGTATAATTGGACCCAGATATTTAATTGCCTTATGTTTTATTATTAATCTTGAATTTATTTGGGTTTTCAAAGATTTCTTACGTATGAAAAGGGATATCCCAAAATAAGCAAATAGAAGATTATCATTCTTAGGTTGAAAAAGCATATCTTCAAGTTCAGCTTTACCCCACAAATAACATTCATCCACTTTGTAATTACGACATTTGTTTCGGAAAGAATCCCTCGCTTTCTTTGAAAAGTCGCATGATGCAGCGAATATAATACCATAGATTTGACCCTGACTCTTACTTAAAATATCATCTATATAACCGATGAGTTTTTGAGGACTAATTCTCTGCTCTCGCTTACACTGTATTATCCATAATCGCCCTTGATTTCCTACAGTTGATTCTTCGTCCTGTACCTCTTTTTCATCAAGAGCTACACTTTCCCATCCTCTCACATCAAAACCATCGTCTGAACCGCTACGTCCAGTTGCTTCAAGAGAATCCCAAGGTTTAAAATCATATATAATTTGTCTTACTAAATCTTCAAACCGATGTGGTTCAAGATCTTCAAAATGTAATGGATTCATTGTTGACGTTGTTTTATTCATAGGATAAATTGGGACAGCAACCGTTAATAGTTCTCCAGATTAACATTTTTCTGTTTCAATCGAATACACAAAACTTCAGTGTCTTCGTTACCGCCCACAAGCTCATTTCGCTATTGCTATGTGCTGAGCATAACATACTTTTGCGACAGATTCAACGAATGCAAAATATTTTCAAAAACTTCCCAAAAATTCTCAAAATTTCTATTTACAATAATTACTGATGTCTGTATAATATATAACAGAATGGAGCATAGAGTATTTAATATTGAATATTGTATATTTTATATTGTTTTGAGTGATTTTTTGTTGTTTCGAGTTCCTATTCACGATTCACGAGATACTAAAAAATGCAAAACAAAGCCAATTTCTAAAAATGGCAAATTGATGTAAGTTCTTTGATAACAATATAATAAGCGGATTTTGGCGGTTTTGGGCAGGGCCAAAACAAAGCCAAAACAAAGCCAATCAAAGCCAATCAAAGCCAATTAAAGCCAATTAAAAGCCAATTAAAGCCAAAACAAAGCCAATTTTGACGGCAGACAACTTTTGCCCGGGCTTCCCGGAATACAGCATACAGAACACAGAACACAGAATTTTTTAGCCCTGCCATCACGATGGCAGGGTTTTTGTGAGAACTAAATCCTGATGTTACTATATTCAAGAGGGTCTTTGAGTCCGGCTTCAGTGAAGCCTTTCAATCGCAATCGGCAGGAATCGCATCGGCCACAGCTTCTGCCCTGCTTATCCGGGTCGTAGCAGCTATGCGTCAGGGAATAATCCACGCCAAGTTGTGTGCCTCTGAGGATAATCTGGGCTTTGGTCATTTCGATAATCGGGGTATGAATGGTGTATCGGCCTTTGCCCTGGACAGCGGCTGCAGTGGCAAGATTGGCGGTCTTTTCAAAAGCAGTGATAAATTCACCCCGGCAGTCAGGATAGCCGGAATAGTCCATTGCATTGACCCCGATGAAAATATCGAAAGCCCCTATAACCTCTGCCCAGGCAAGAGCATAGCTTAGGAAAATAGTATTGCGGGCCGGCACGTAAGTTACCGGAATTGTGCCGGAGCTGCCCGGCTGAGCTGAATCTTTCGGCACAGCGATTGCCGAATCGGTCAAAGCTGAACCGCCAAAAGCAGTCAGGTCAATAGTAATTATGCGATGCTCAATGACCCCGATATGGCAGGCGACTTTTTTTGCAGATTCGACCTCCCTGCTGTGCCGCTGGCCATAACGGAAAGTCAGAGCATAGCACTGAAAATCCTCATTTCGGGCTATTGCCAGCGTTGTAGCAGAATCCAGCCCGCCGCTTAAAAGAACTACCGCCTTTTTCTGAACCACGATGAAACTTACACAACAAATAAAAGTAAACTGCTACGGATTAAAACCCGTAGCAGTTTACTAAATTGTTCCTATTATTTACTCAGATAATACTTCGATTCCGCAAATTTGAGGATTTTCAATATTTGGAGTAAAACCGATTGTAATCGCACCATCGACAGGTTCTACGCCATTATATTTTTTAACAACCGGAGTAGCAAATACTCCAGCTTCCTTATAGGGATCAAAGTCTTTAAGAATTTCTTTTCCATTGAGTGATACAGAATAAACCCTTTCGCCTTCGCCGTAAATACCTTCGTAAGTTTCGGCAAAGTGGAGCGTAACGGTATATTTGCCTTTGGGAACTTTGAACTTATACGCGCTCATGCTATATGTTTCGCTCTGATATATTTCCGGGCACTTTGTCCCACCCTGGATGTCTAAAGTTGGGCGTTGTATTATTTGGCCGTCCATAGCGCCCCAATCGAGAGTATCAGCCATAAGCCTGTCCGGCTGCCAAACATTACCATCTTTATCCGTATAAGCCGTTGCTCCATCTGCAGTGCCGCAATTTACACGTATGGCAACTTTTGTAGTCTGCGCTGCCGCTTTGGCATCTGCCGCCGCTTTCTCTTGCGCCGCTTTGGCATCTGCCGCCGCTTTCTCTTGTGCTAACTTGGCATCTTGAGCTGCCTTTTCCTGATTTGCCTTGTCCTGTGCTAATTTTGCATCCTGGGCAGCTTTAATTTCCTGCTCCTGGGCCTTCTTGGTGGACTCACAGCCGGCTAACATGAAAATCGTTACAAATGCAATTAAACTTACAACAACCAATCTCTTAACCATTTCTTCACTCCTTTCAACCTATTAAAGTTATACAATAATATTTATTTATACTATTATTTACCGCCGAC